>CAZDAQ010000042.1:0-7997 GCA_964503425.1 uncultured Opitutales bacterium | reverse complement strand
GGAAGCCAGAGCGGGGACGCCTTTTCCTACAGTAAATTTCGAGCCGGTATTACAGGTTTTTGCGGATACCGAAAAAGCGACGAAGGGAGTAGAGTGTGCGAATGAAAAATACGCCAATAAAAACGCCGGTTCGCGCATTGTGGCGACCAGGGCGTGGTGCGGGGACGGTGAAGGGTGGCGTCAGTCGCCTGGTTAAAACGATGTCAATGGGGTATTACCCTTTGACATGTCCGTCCTGATTGATTACTCTATTATAAATTCAGAATGCAAGATTCAGATTAGTAATTTTTATTTTCTCCATCCCGATTGCTCAATTTTCCAGCCCTACCCCATGATAACCAACACCAAATCCACTTGCCCAGGCGCAGCACCCAATTTTCGCTCCCCGCGGGAGAAGCAACGGTTTAGGGGGTGCCGGTTGAGCCTAGCGACAGCGGCAGGGTTTGTCGTGGCGCTGCCGGCTTCGGCAGGTCTTTTCACGCCAGGGGTGGTGGTGGTGACTGCTTATGGCAATGTGGGCAACGCGGCTACGAACAGCCTATTCTCGGTCGGGGTGCCGACACCGATCAGCCTGCTGGAGTTTTCGCCCTCGGGGGCGGTGGGAAGTGCGCCGCTTTCGATTCGCACTTTGCCGACGGCGGACAGCGGAAGCAATTACGGGATCGTGGGTGAATACGGTTCGTCTTCGGAAGGCACAATTCAACTTTCCGGGGACGGGCGCTTCCTGACTCTTGGGGGATATGGCGCGACGGCATCCTATGCCGGTGCGGGCGGCCCGGCGGGTGGCTACAGCGATGCAAACGGCGTGAAACTGGCGCAGTCGACGGACGCGAGCGTGCCGCGGGTGTTTGCGTTGATTGACGCGGCTGGCGGGGTGGATTCCCGCACCGCGGTAAACAACATATATTCAAGGAACAACGCCCGAAGCGCTTATACGCAGGACGGCACGATGCTTTACGTTGCCGGACAAGGCACCGGCACAACCGACCAGGGTCTTTACTATACCTCCGTGGGCACAAACACGATGGCAAATCCCGGCAGCGGCCCGACGACGATTGACAATGCTGTCGAAACGCGGGTGACCCAGATTTACCAAGGCAACCTATACTATTCAACGGACAAGAAAAACAAGGCGACGGGGATTTTTGAATACAGCGGCATGCCGACGGACCCGCGCCAGACCGCAAGGCAGATTATCCCGGCGAACAACGGCGGCTCCGGCGAGGGCCAGGTGAATTACAGTCCGGAGGGTTTTTACTTTGCGAATGCGACAACGCTCTACGTGGTGGACACCGGAGTGCCGAAAAATGGCGGCAGGGGCGACGGGGGCATTCAGAAGTGGTCGTTCAACGGCGCGAGCTGGGTGTTGGAATACACGCTGAGCAATCCCCAGTTTATCCGGGCTCCAGCAGGGGGGCACGGGGAGACGGGCTTTGAGGCGATTGCGGGGCGGGTCGTGGGCACCGGCGCGGGCGCGAGGGTGGAGCTGTTTGCGGTGTCCTACACGTTGGGCGACGGCGATCCAGACGGTTTATACACGATTACGGACAGCTTGGCAGCGTCGAAAGACCCGGGCGAGACGTTCACCGAAATGGAGGCATCGGGACCGAATAGGCTGTTCAAGGGAGTGGCATTTGCGCCGACGGCGGAGCCGGGGATGTAGGGGTTGGCTTTTGGCGGGCTGGCTGCGGCGCTGGCGGTGGTGGCGCGGCGGAAGCGAGGTTGAGACCGATCGTCAACTCGCGCTGTTTGTGAAAAGGGCAACGGAGTCAGTTTAAAACTTTTTGATATAGCGGTGGCCGTCTTTGTCGGTGAATTCGAGTTCGCGGGACTGGTCGTTGAGGCTGGTCCAGCGGAGGCCGAATTGGGGGGCGACGACCTGGCCGAGGTGGAATACGGCGCCGTTGACGAAGATGCGGGGGTCGGAGCCGGAGGCGACGGGGATGTTGAGGGGTTCGAGAAAGGCGGCGACGGCGTCCTGCGTGGGGCCGGAGGTGTTCTGGACGTTGATGGGTTTGACGGCGGGGGAGGGACTGCCGGCGGGATTGCTGACGTTGACGGGGGGTTTACTTTTGTTGTCGGCGATGACTTCCTCCTGGAAATAAAGGATGTACGCAGATTCGCCACCGACGGTGAGCAGGAGCACAACAAGGATGGTGTAAATGAAGAGACGACCGCCGGAGCGTTTGGTGGGCGCGGCTTTTGGCGAGGCGGCGGGTTCAGGCGCAACGGGGGTAAGGGGCGGGGGCATCATGGCCTCCGACACAACCGGGACAAAGTCGCTGGACGGAACAAGGCGGACGCCGGGCGGCGGCCGTTTGAGCGCGCCGGGAGTTGCGGGAGCGGGAGAAGGTGATGGGGCTGCGGGTTTGGCGCTGGGAGGTTCGACGTTGGGGGTGGGAGCGGTTGGTGGGTCAGCGGGTGCGCCGGGGCGTTTCAAGCCGAGTTTGACCATGGGCTCGGAGGCGGGTTCGGGCGGAGGCGCCGGGGGATGCGGCGGGATTTCTTCAACGCGTTTTTTGGGAGTGAAGGAGAAGGAGGGGATGGTGGCTGGCTTGCTGGGCGGCGGTGGAGGTGGCGGAGGAGCAGGCGCGGGGGATTCCGGTTTTGAGCTTTCGGTCTCGGTGGGAATCGCGGAGGCAGGTGGTATAGGCGGGGGAGAAGCTGGAGGAGGCGCGGGCGGGGCCGGAGGCGGGGAAGCAGGTGCAGGCGGAGTCGCCGCCGAGTCGACGGGCGCGGCGGGTGGTTTGATGCGCGGCATCAGCAGACGCGGGCGCGGCGGGCTAGGTGAGCTAGAATCGCTTGATGTATTGGGCTCCGGAGTCATCCACGAAAATGATTTCCCTAGGGGCTATTGAGACAAGTTTCAACTTTAAGTCGTGGGTGGTCACGACGTCGCCGATGGCGTAAACATCACCTTTAATGAGGATGCGGCTGCGTTCACCGGCGATACGGACGCCGCTGAGGGGGAGGCTGTCGAGCGCGGCCTGGGTGTTGGGATTAAAGACGGGGCCGGAGGGCGTGGCGGGTGTGGCGACAGGTGCGGAGGGGGCGAGAGTTGTGGCGACGGGAGAAGGCGGTGGCTGCGGGTTGGAAGTTTGCGCAATCGGTTGCGGAGGCGGCGGTGGCGGGGTAAATACCGGGGTAACTGCCGGGGTGGCAGCGATGGCAGTGGGAGTTGATGCGGGGGGTGTTGGCGGCTGGGGCGGTGGAGGAGTGTAAGAAATTGCCGGGGCAGGTGCTGGAGGCGGGGGAGTGGGCGCAGGTGCCGGCGGAGGCGGAGTGGGATTTGCGGCAATCGTCGAAGGAATGGCCGGAGGCGGAGTGGAGGCTGGGGGCACGGGGATCGCGGGCGGGGGAGCGGGCGTGGCGTGCGTGACCGGCGGAGTGGGAACGGCTGGGGTGCTTGTCGCGACGACGGAAGGGACGGGTGAAGTCGAGGCGGGAGCGGTGATGAGCGGGGCTAGGGCGGGCTTCGGGTTTTGAGCCGGGAGGGGAAGATTGTTGGCTGCGATGACGGGGGTCGAAAGAGGAGCGGGAGGAGGTGAGGTGGTTTTGTTGGGAGAGGGAGTAGGTGTGGGCTTGGGCGTGATGCTGACTGAGGCCAGGGGTGGTGAAGGCTTGGGGGCGGTGGCCGGGGTGGGTGGTGGTGACGAGGGGACGACGGCGGCGACGATGGCGGGTGCCGGGGAGGGTTGGGGCTTTGCAGCCGGGGCGGGATTGGAAAGCGGCGCGGAGGAAGCCAGTGGTGAAGCGGGAGGCGCCGAGTGTGCAGGGACGGCAGGCGTGGTGGTGGCGAGGGCGAGCTTTGTATTATCTGAAGATGATTTCTGATAGGGCATGAGCCCGTAGTAAATCAAGGCGGCACCGAGGCTGAGGAGGATGACGAGGATGACGAGGAAGGCGGCAGCCTTAAAGAGGATGCGGGCGACGAATGGATTGCCCGGCGCAGGGGTGGCCGGAGTGGGCGCAGGGGGTGGCGGCGGCGGAGGTGCGGTTGGGAGAGGTGCAGACGGCGCAGGGGTCAGGCGGACAGCCGCCGGCGCGGCGGCGGCCTGGCGGTCGCGTTCGGCTTTTTTCAGGGCGTCGCTGATGAGACTCATGGGAAGCGCAACAAACAAAGCTGCAGAGCAATTCCGCAAACGTGGCGGGAGACTACCGCATGGCGCGGGCGATTAAAAGCGGAAAGGAGGGGCGAAAACAACCTGGCCAGGTTAGGATGGCCCCAACGAAGGTTGGGCGGTTTACGGCCATGAGCAAATAACGGCACATGAATGTAAGATAACGATGGTTGACATAGTTAAAGTATTTTTTCTAGTCTTGTAATGTTTCCGCAATAGTTAAGTTTGAAGCCTCCAGCCCCGTTGACGCCATGAAGAGATTCAGTGCCCTGTTGATGGCGATAAGTTTTGGGATCGCGAGCGGCCTTGCGCGAGCCGATTCGGGGTCTTTAACCTTCGTGAGTTCCAGCACGTTGTCCGCCGGGACGTTGAACGTATCAACCGGATCGAGCAGGAGTTTGATAGTGAGTGGCGGGAATGGCGGTGGGGGCCAGACAGGGGGCACGGGGACGGGTGGGGGGAGCCAACCCGTGGCAGCTGTGCCCACCAGTGCGCCGGTGTATTTAGTGTCGAGTTGGGCCACCAACACGGTTGAGGAATATGCAGTGGATGGGACGGACCTGGGGTATTTTGCGCTGGGTGGAAACCTGAATGCGCCGGAAGGCTTGGCTTTGGACACTGGGGGCAATCTCTATGTGGTGAATACGAACGGCAACACGATTGAGAAATATTCGGCGAGCGGTCAGGATTTGGGCATATTTGCAAACACCGGAGGCGGAAGCAATCCCGTGGGATTGGTGGCGGACAGCGCGGGCAACTTGTATGTGGCGAATTATTTCAGCGGATCGGTGGAGAAATACTCGCCGAGCGGGGAAGATTTGGGCGTGTTTGCGAGCACCGGTATCGGTTGTTGGGGGCTGGCATTTGACAAAGCAGGCAATCTCTACGTGACCAACCAGGAGGCCGGCACGGTGGAGAAATTTTCGCCGACGGGAGCGGGCCTGGGGGTATTTGCCTCGGGGAACCTAAGCCGGCCGCTGGGGCTGGCGTTTGACAGTGGCGGCAATCTCTATGTGGCGAGTTCGAGCAGCAACACGATTGAGAAGTATTCGCCGACGGGTACGGATTTGGGCCCGCTGGCGGTGACGGGATTGAGCCGGCCGGCGGGGCTGTTTGTCGACAGCGCGGATAATCTTTATATTTGCGATCAGGACCACAAGGTGGTGCGGGAGATAGCGGCGGGCGGGCAGGATTTGGGCGCTTTTGCGACGATGAGCAGCTACGGGCCGATCTGCATGGTGTTTCGTCCGACGACGCCGTTGGGCCCGACCATTACGACGCAACCGACGGGGCAAACGATCATGCCGGGAGAGACAGCGGTGTTGACGGTGGCGGCGACGGGTAACAACACGCTGACCTATCAATGGCTGAAAAACGGCGTGGCGCTGGTGGATGACGGGCGCATAACTGGAGCAACCTCGGCAAGTTTGAGCATAGCCAGCACGACGACGAAGGATTCCGGGACATACGTTGTTCAGGTGAGTGTTAATGGCGTAACCACCCCCAGCTCTCCGGCGCAACTGGCGGTCCGGTCCCCGCCCTCAGGGGCGTCAGTTTATTTTGTGTCCAGCTGGTCCACCAACACGGTTGAGGAATACGCCACCGACGGGACGGATTTAGGGGCTTTTGCCACGACGGGGCTCGTCGCTCCGGAGGGAATGGCCTTGGACGCCGGGGACAATCTTTATATCGTAAACACGAACGGCAACACGATCGAGAAATACTCGGCAACCGGGCAGGACCTGGGGGTGTTTGTGCATACGGGAAATGGGAGCAACCCGGTGGGGTTGGTCAAGGACAGTGCGGGCAATTTTTATGTGGCGAATTATTTCCGCGGCTCGGTGGAGGAATACTCGCCCAGCGGACAGGATTTGGGCATATTTGCGGACACCGGAATTGGCTGTTGGGGGCTGGCGTTTGACAGCGGCGGGAATTTGTATGTGACCAACCAAGAGGCGAGCACGGTGGAGAAGTTCTCACCGACGGGGGCAAGCCTGGGGGTATTTGCCTCGGGTAACCTAAGCCGGCCATTGGGTCTGGCGTTTGACAGCAGCGGCAACCTCTACGTGGCCAGCCAGAACACCAACAGCATTGAGGTTTACTCACCAACGGGGACAGACCTGGGGCCATTGCCGGTGACGGGATTGAGCCGGCCGGCTGGGCTGTTTTTCGACAGCGCGGACAATTTGTATATTTGCGATCAGGACCATGGGGTGGTGCGGGAGATTTCGCCTGCCGGGGAGGATTTGGGCGCGTTTGCCACGATGAGCAGCGGTGGGCCGATCTTTATGATCTTGCAGTCCGCGGGGCCACTCATCACGGCTGAACCCGTCTCGGCGACGCTGGCGCCGAACGCGACGGCGACATTCGCGGTGACCGCGACGGGCGGCGGCAGCCTGACCTATCAATGGCAGTTGAACGGGGTCAATCTAAGTGACGATGGACGAATTACCGGGGCAACGTCCGCCACCCTGCAAATCGCCAACGTTACCTTGAGTGATGACGGCCAATACCGCGTGATTGTGACCAGCGCCGAGGGCGCCCGGACGAGTGATTCGGCAAGCCTGGCGGTGAAGGTTCCCCCAAGGAATGCGGACACTTATTTTGTTTCGGTCTATGAGACCAACACCATCGAGGAATACGCGACGGACGGCACGGATCTCGGGGCGTTGCCGGCGAGCAATTTAAACGGGCCCGAGGGGATGGCCCTGGACGCCGGAGGCAACCTTTACGTGGTAAACACGCTGGGCAATACCATCGAGAAGTTCTCGCCCACGGGCGCGGACCTGGGGCTGTTCGCCACCACGGGCTACAACCCGGTGGCGATAATCTCCGACAGCGGCGGCAATTTTTATGTGACGAATTATTGGGGTGGAAATGTGGAGGAATACTCGCCGAGCGGGGAAGATTTGGGAGTGTTTGCCGACACCGGGGATGGCTGCTGGGGCATGGCGTTCGACAGCGGGGGCAACCTGTATGTGAGCAACCAGGAGGAGGGCACAGTGGAAAAGTTCTCCGCGACCGGGGAAGATTTGGGAGTGTTTGCGTCGGGGAACCTGAGCCGGCCATTGGGTCTGGCGTTTGACAGTGCGGGCAATCTCTATGTGGCGAGTTCGAGCAGCAACACGATTGAGAAGTATTCGCCGACGGGGACAGACCTGGGGCCATTGCCCGTGACGGGGTTGAGCCGACCGGCGGGGTTGTTCTTCGACAGCGCGGGCAATCTATACATTTGCGACCAGGATCACAAGGCGGTGCGGGAGATCGCGCCGGATGGGACGGACTTGGGGGCATTTGCGACAACCAAGACGGTCGGCCCGATATTTGCGATATTGCGCCTGGCACCGCCGGTGGTGGCCGCACAGGCATCGGTGCTGGTATTGCAGGCGCAACAGCCGGATGCCTTCGCGAAAGCCGCGAAAGGGGCGGGCTATACTTATCAATGGCAGAAGAACGGGGTGAATTTGAAAAATGGAGGAAAAATTTCGGGTGCGAATTCGGCGACCTTGCGCATCAGCGGGGCCAATGCGGGCACGGCGGGACAATACCGTGTCGTAATCACGAACACCAAAACCAAGGCCACCAACACGCAGACCGCGGTGGTGGTGTTGGGCGCGCCGACGTTCATCACGCAGCCGCCAGCGTCGCTGACGGTGAAGGCGAAGGGCACGCTTGCGCTGCAGGTTAAGACATCGAGCATTTTGACGGTGTCCTATCAATGGCTGAAGAACGGCGTGGCGCTCAAGAATGCGGGAGCGCGGATCAAGGGGGCGACGACAGCCTCATTGCAGATCAAGCCGGCGACGGCGCAGGACGCAGGGACTTACACGGTGCGCGCGACTAACTCCGTCGGACCCGCCACGAGCGGGGCGGCGG
>CAZDAQ010000041.1:0-20012 GCA_964503425.1 uncultured Opitutales bacterium | reverse complement strand
ATACAACGGCCCCGACCACACCAAGTCCGACCCCGAACCCAAAGTGCTGTGGACCGAATACTTCAACTGACGCCGCCAGCGGAAACGCCTCCGTCAAGCCGACGGGCAGGCAATGGACCTGGATTCATGGCACGGGATACTCGTTGAGTATCTTGCCGCTTGCGTCTGTGTGCCACGCTTTTTGCAACCTCCATTTACTGTCTTTGGAGGCTTTCCCAAAAGTATAATGGTATTTGGAAACGTCGCCTTTTTTTGTGGCCTCGAATGTTCGGGTAACGGGATAAAGCTCGGGCCCGTTCCAATCCGGCACCCAGGCAGCCTCCCCGTCCTCATCGTTTACCCAGCCGGGCAATTGACCTTGGTCTTTTAGATAAGCTGAAAATTTGGCCGCTTCCATGGTCAAAACGCAACCCTCGGCATAGGTGAAGCTGGCCTCGTCCGCAAATGGATCGTCGCTGCGGCGCTGGAGATACATCGTTCGTTGGGGAAAGTTAAGCGTGACCAAGTACCGCGACATGAAGCGGAGTCCAATCAGATTTTCATCCGCGGATTCGTCTAATATAAAACTGCCGTAAGTCTCGTCATTAAAGGCCATGGCGGTAAAGCTGGCTTCCTGATCCGGCACGGTTACGGAGGATTTTCCGACGGTTGCTTGAATCTGGCCGGTCGCGTACGCAGTGTGTTCTCGCAGCACCTGCTGAAATAGTTTCGGCTTCAACGCGGCATCCACCGTCTCCCCGGTGTCTACCACGTAATCCGTTTCCCTGAGTCCGAACAGGCTCGCGCGCGTTGTCGCCAGGGTGGTATCAATGCTAAGGGGGAATTTCTTGCCGGGACTTTCGCCGTTCAGATGATCGGGGTCGAGAAAACGCATTTTATCGGCGGAAAAGTCCAGCTGCAGGCAATAATGCCGCAGGCAATCCATCCCCAAAATCCCCATGAGCGGCTGCCCGTCGCTCATGGATTGCAGGTCTTCCGTGCAAATCCAGTCGTTCGTCAGCAGTTGGGTGTCGCCCAAATAAAGCTTTGGCGCCTGATACACCCCCGTGTCCATTTTTCCGATCCATTTATAAGTGAAATTCGTGGTCGTAAGGCGTTTTCCCAGCATGGGCTCCAGCGATTTATCCAGCATTGTGACCGACATGCCCGTGTCCACGGCAAACAACATTTCCCTCCCGTTTTCCAAACGCAGTTTTATATAAAGATGGTCTCCGTGCCCGGCTTCTTTATTGAATGACGTTTCGGCCGGAAGCGGCGGCCGCGCCGAATTGTCGTCGGACCATTTTAGCTCTGTTGTGCACGAGCACAACAACGCCAGGCACGCGGACATCGCCAAAATTCTCGCCCTCACTTTATTAAGGTTATTCGCTGCCTGTTCCATGCGTCCAGCTTTTTTCGTATTGCGAAACTTTATCGCGAAAATGGCTAAGGCGCTGGTTGAAGCCTTCCCTGTGGGGAATAAATTCATCCTCCCCGCCCCGCGCCATTTCCGCTATTCCTCATTCTCGTCTCCCCGAATCGCCTGCTTCAACTTTTCATCGCCTTGGCACCTACCGTCCTTTTCCCGTTTCGATTTTTTAATTCTGCATTCTTAAATTTTAAATTTCCGCCCACCCCATGCCCGTCCCGCTCCACTGGCACAACGAGCCGCTCCTGCTCCTCAGCCTCCTTTTCCTCGGCTGGGCTTACGCCGTGGGCACCTGGCCGCTGCGCGCGCAGCTTGCCCCTCCGCGCACCCCCTTCCCCGTCGCCAAGGCCTGCGTCTTTTATTCCGCCCTCGTCCTCAACTACCTCGCCGTCGGCTCCCCGCTCGACCAGTTCGGGGAAGACTACCTCTTCTCCGTCCATATGTTCCAGCACCTCCTCATCGTGTATGTCACCCCGCCCATGCTCCTCTGGGGCACGCCGTGGTGGCTGGCCGACGCCTTCCTGCGCCGCCCGTGGATCAAAACCCTCTTCACCCCCTTCGTCCATCCCGCCGTGTGTTGTGCCGCCTTTGTCGTCGTGTTCTCCCTCTGGCACCTCCCCGAGCTTTACGAAGCCGCCCTCCGCAGCCGCCCCATCCACATCCTCGAGCACTTCACCATCTTCCTCACCGCCCTGCAAATGTGGTGGCTCTTCCTCAGCCCGTCGCGTGTGCTGCCGCCCTGCGCCTACCCCATCCGCATCCTCTGCGCCTTTTTTCTCACCATCGGCCACATGCCCCTCCTCGGCCTGCTCACCCTCGCGACCGACCCGCTCTACCGCACCTACGAGCTCGCCCCGCGCATCCTCCCCGGCTTCGGCCCCATGGAAGACCAGGTCGTCGGCGCCTCGCTGATGGAAGTCACCGCCGTCCTCGTTTCCCTCGGCCTGCTCGCCTGGAGCTTCTGGGGCTGGATGCGCGAAGACGACCGCCAGTCCAACGCCACCCGCGCCGCCCGCCTCCTTCGCGCCGCCAAGTCCCCGCCAGCTAGCTGACCACCTTCATTAGCCCTTCCCACCTACGGCTGGCTCTTCGGCTTGTCTGCCGTTGCCGGCACAGTCCCGGTCGCGCCTGATGTCGTCGTCACCGGCAGCGGCGCAACCGTCGTATTTCCTCCAGTCGTCATATTGCCCGCCGCCGGTGCCGCCACCACCACCCCCGGCAACGGCGCGGCCTCGTCCGTATCCACCACAAATCGAAAGCCCGTGAACCGGCTGCGGTCAATCGTCGCCACGTCGGTCGCGGTCAAATCGCGGATCGAATCCACCGGCGTCTGCGCGTTGCCCCCGATCACCGGCGCCTTCCCGTCATCCTCGTCCGCCGGGCGGTCCAGCCATTCCGCCACGTTGCCCAGCAAGTCATAAAACCCCGCCGCGTTGGCCGCCTTCGTCGCCACCGGATGCGTGCGCCCGCCGCTGTTGTCCAGGTTCCACGTCGCCGCAGTCACATCCAGTTTGCCCGGGTCGCCCACCGCCAGCAGGAATTCCGCCTTCGTCGGCAGCCGCACTGGCCGCGCTAAAATCCACGCCAGATGCCGGCAAAACTCCGCCGCATCCGCCCAGCTCACCGAGTCCACCGGCAACGTCGCCCCCGGGTTCCGGCTCGGGTTGCCCCCGATCACCGCCTGGTAAAGCGCCTGCGGAGTTTCCTCCTTGAACAGTTGCAAGGTCTTTTGTCCCGGCACCGCCTGCAATTGTCCATACGTCTGCTCCTGGATGCTCGCCAGATCCGCCGACTTGAAATTGATGTATTCCAGCCGCTGCTCGACATCCCCCGCCAGCAGCGGACTGCGTGGGAACGTCTCGCGGAAATGCTCCACCTTTTGCACCAGCACCGCCACGTTGTCCCGCGCCTCCTGCACGTGCCGGTTGCGCAACGCCGCCGCCAGGCTGTCCGCCTGCCGCTTGATTTCGTCCGCCACCGGCCGGCTCAGCGACGTTTGCAGTTGTGTCTCAATCGTCTCCGCCAGCGTCTGGTCGGCAAAGCGGCTCTGGGGAAAATTCTTGATTAAGTCCTGCTGCACCCGCAGCGCGTCCTGCAGGTATTGCGCGGCCTTCAGCGGGTCGTCCGCCGCCGCCTGCGCCTGCGCCAGCAGTTGCTCCACATGCCGGTGCGCCCCCGTCGAATGCAGCGACACCAGCTCGTTCTGCAACTCCTCCTGCCGCGCCACGTCCACAAACTGCTGGTCCGGAAACTCCCGGTTCAGCCGCCCCTGCAAATCATACGCCGTCTGGAAGTTCAGTTGCGCCCCGCCCCAGTCCTGCTTGGCCAGCGCCGCCCGCGCCGCCGCCTCGTCCGTCTGGCTCTCCGCCGCCAGCGGCTGCGCGATCAGGAAATTGATCTGGTGCTGGATCTTCGCCGCTCGCGTGAAGTCCCGGTTTTTGCTCAACGGATAGCCGTCGTCTATCTTGCTCTGCAAATCCATCGCCTGCTTGTAGAGTTCTATCGCCGCCGTGTTGTTCCCCTTGCTGGCCACCTCCTCCCCCTGCTGCTCCAAATCCAGGCTCCGGTCCCGCATCGGGTTGGTTTGGTAGTTTTGCAGGCTGGTCCGCATATCCGCCAGCCGCTGGTTGCCGATCGCCACATCCTGCCCCGTCCGCTGTATATATTCGTCCTGCAAATCAATTGCCTCCTGCAATTTGGGCAGGTCCGCCGCCGTGATTGCCCCGTTCTTCTCCTTTTCCCGGAACTCCTTCTCGTCCTGCCGGCTCTTGTCCAGCTTCGCCAGCATGTCCGCCGGGACGGCCCGCTGATCCACATATTCCTCCGGATGGCTGTAGCTGATCCGGTGCACCCCCAGCGACGACAGCCACCACGCCGACCCCAGCACCACCGCTATTGCCGTCAGCACCCCACCCACCTGTAAAACCTTCATCAGCCACTCGGGCATTCCCTCATCGGTCGGTTGGCGTTTCTTGGACATGCGGTAAAGAGAAGTGAAAGTGGTGGAATGGCGGCCCTCCCGCGAATTAACCCATGCAGGCTTCGACCCCGGCTCTCGGGAAAAGTTCTACCGTTATCGCTCCCGCTTGCGTGAGTCAAGGGATGACGCTCCCCCCGCCTACGAGCTCAAGTCCGGCCGCGCCAGCTCGCCCATGTGCTCCGTGTAAAAACGCCGCAGCAGTTTCAGCGAGTTCTTCGGGTCCGATTGCTGGAGTACCACCGTCGTCAAATTCCTCGCTTCCGCCATGCTCAGGCTCCGCAGCAGGTATTTCACCTCCGGCAAACCCGCCGGCGCTGTGCTCAGTTCATTCGCCCCCAATCCCACCAGCAGCGGCGCAAACAACGGGTCTCCCCCCATCTCCCCGCACACACTCACCTTCAACCCCCGCGGCCGCGCCGCCTCGATCACATGCTGGATCGCCCGCAGCACCGCCGGGTGCGCCGGCTCGTAAAGGTGCGCCACCCGGTCGTTCACCCGGTCCACCGCCAGCATGTATTGGATCAAATCGTTCGTCCCGATGCTGAAAAACGAGCAGTGCGCCGCCAGCTGGTCCGCCGTCCACGCCGCGCTCGGGATCTCGATCATGCTCCCCACCTCGATCTCCGCGTCGAACGCTAGTTGCTTCGCCCGCAACTCCCGCTTCGCCTCCTCCAGCACCAGGTTCGCCTGGATCAGTTCCCCCACCCCGCTGATCATCGGATACATGATCTTCACCTTCCCATACGCGCTCGCCCGCAAAATCGCCCGCAATTGCTCCCGGAACACCTCCCGGTGCTCCAGGCAAAACCGTATCGCCCGGAAGCCCATGAACGGATTTTCCTCCGACTGCGTGAAATGCATCGCGCTCGTCCGCTTGTCGCCACCTAAATCCAGCGTGCGGATCGTCACCACCCGCGGCCGCATCGCCTCCGCCACCTGCTTGTAGGCCTCGAACTGCTCCTCCTCGCTCGGAAACTGGTCCCGCCGGATGAACAGGCTCTCCGTCCGGTAAAGCCCCACCCCCTCCGCCTGGAATTTCCTCATGTCCTCGATGTCCTCCGGGCCGCCGATGTTCGCCAGCAACCCCAGCCGCGTCCCGTCCGTCGTCTCGCATGGCAACGGTATCACCGCCTCAATCACCTTCCGGATGTCCCGCCGGCGTTCCTGGATCTTCCCGTAGCGGAACAGCGTCGGGTCCGTCGGGTTCACAATCACCAGCCCCGCGTAGCCGTCCACCAGCACATGGTCCCCGTTGTCAATCCGCGCCGTCACGTCATTCAACCCCACCACCGCCGGCACTTGCAGCGACCGCGCCATGATTACCGCGTGGCTCGTGCTGCTCCCCGCGTTCGTCACCAACCCCAGCACGCTCCCCTTGTCAAAGCTCGCCGTGTCCGATGGCGTCAAATCCTCCGACACAATCACCCGTTTCCCGCCCAGCCGCCCGAGCGTCACTGACGAATGCCCCAGCAAATTCAGCAGCACTCGCCGCGTCACGTCCCGGATGTCCGTCACCCGCTCCTTCAGGTATTCGTCGTCAATCTTCCCAAACGCCTCGATGAACCGCTTCGCCACCGCGTGAAAGCAATAGTCGATGTTATACCCGCTCTCGTTCAACTCCTTCACCGTCTCGTCAATCAACGCGTTGTCCTCCAGCACCAGCAAATGCGCGTCGAAAATCTGCGCCTCCTGCTCCCCCAGCCGGCTCGCCACCTCCGCCCGCAACTTTGCAATCTGCGCCCGCGTCTGCGCTATCGCCTCCTCAAATCGCACGATCTCCGCCGTCCGCTGCTTCGCATCCACCTGATAAACCGGGATTTCCAGCTCCTTCTGCAAAAAGACAAACGCCGTCCCATGGGCCACGCCCGGCGACGCCGGTACGCCCTGCAACACCACTTCCTGTTTGGTGGATTCTTTGCTCATGGCACGAAAACTCAAAATTCCAGCCAGCCAATGAACCGTCAATTACGCCCGGTAGCAAGCCAGAACCGGGCCAACCCCGCCGCATTGCCTCACCGGTAAGCCACCAAAAACAGCCGCCGAAATGGAAACAGCACCCGCCCATCACCCCTTGGCGGATACGCCGGGCGTATCGCCGCCAGGTAGTCCGCCTCAAAACGCTTCCGCGTCTCCTCATCCGGCAGCGCATCCAGCCAGGGCCGCAATCCCGTCCCGCGATACCACTCCACCAGCGCCTCCGGCCCTTCCATAACATGTTGATACTCCGTAACCCACAAATCCACCCTCCCCGCGTGCGGCGCCATAATATCATAATACCGCTCCACCGCCTCCACAAACCACTCCCGCACTGGCTTGCCAAAATACCTCCGCCACGTCGCCATCGCCCCCACGTCCCGCATCAGCGCATGAGCCGGCGCATCCATGTTCGCCGGCACCTGCATCGCCAACGCCCCGCCCTCCCTCACCTGCGCCAGCAATCGCGGCAGCACCCGCGCATGGTCCGGCACCCATTGCAACGCCGCGTTCGAAAACACTACGTCATATGCCCGGTCCGCCGCCCAGTTCCCAATGTCCCCACCCACCCAGTTCCCGTGCGGATAATCCTTTTTGGCCGCCGCGATCATCGCCGGCGAACTGTCCAACCCCGTCAGCTCCGCCCCCGGCCACCGCTGCGCCAGCACTGCCGTGCTGTTCCCCGGCCCGCAACCCAGGTCCATCACCCGCCCCGGCGCTTCCACCCGCACCCGCGCCGCCAAGTCCACCGCCGGCTGCGTCCTCTCCGCCGCAAATTTCAAATACTGCTCGCTGTTCCAGGTCGGCATGATGCGGCCATCAAAAACCGTCTCGTCCCGTTTTTCAAACGCCGATTGACGCTTGAGCAATCTGCCCGTGCTCCCTATCCTTTCCCGTTTCGCCCAATCCCTTCCGTCGTGCCCGGATACACTCCCCTGCATTTGCTTCAGGCCGCCGTCGCCCTCTACGTCCTCGGCTTCGGCTACGCCTTGGCCGTCACCGTGCGGGGCCGCGAGCACAACCGCCCGGTCTTTTACATCCTCATCGTCACCGGTTTCGCTGCCCAATCCGTCGGCCTCTACCTGCGCGGCCTCGCCACCCACTCCTTCCCCGTCGGCAACGCCTTCGAACTCCTCCAGGCCCTCGCCTGGGTGACGATGTTTCTCCAACTGGTCCTGCGCGCCACCCTCGGCCTCCGCCTCCTCGGCCTCTTCGCCTCCGGTCTCGCCGCCCTGCTCGGCGTCGCCTCCCTCCTCCTCCCCGGCGCGGATCTCCCACCCGCCGGCCTCACCAACGCCGGCAACCCCTGGATCGAATTCCACGTCGCCCTCGCCGTCTTCAGCTACGGGGTCTTCGGCCTCCTCGCCGTCACCGCCCTCATGTATCTTATCCAGCGCCACGGCCTCGAACAAAAACGCTTCTCCGGCATCTTCCGCCTGCTCCCTTCCCTCGCCGAGCTCGACACGCTTAACCGCCAGCTCCTCGTCATCGGCGTCTGGGCGCTCAGCGTTGCCGTCATTCTTGGTGTGCTCGACTGGCTCGGCCAGCCCGGCGGTGTCAGCGCCGGCAAGCTCATCGTCGTGCTCACCGTCTGGGCCGGCTACCTCCTCGTCGGCTGGCTCCGCTGGCGCAACCGCCTCGTCGCCGGCGCCTACGCCTGGTGCTGCGTCCTCCTCTTCGCCTTCGCCATGTTTTCCCTCTGGCCCGTCTCCCGCAACGACCACCCACCCCCACCCAACACCCAACGCTAGGCGTCGCCGTAAATTTTCCCAATCCCCCGCTCTTCCTTTTTCACCTTTCACTTTTCACCCATCTTCTCCCTCTTCCATTTTGAATTTTCCATTTTAAATTTTTGAATTGGTCTCCATGTCTTCTCCCGGTCCAGAGCTCTTCCTCCTCGGCAGCACCCACCGCACTGCCCCCCTCGCCATGCGCGAGCGCCTCGCCATCCCCCCGGCCCGGCTCGACACCGTTTACGACCTCCTCCGCGGCCCCAACAGCCTCAACCTCCCCGAAGCCCTCGTCCTCAACACCTGCAACCGCGTCGAACTCTACGGCGTCGCCACTGACCCCGCCAAAATCGCCCCTCTCCGCGCCCAGCTCCTCGAACACCTTGCCCGCTTCCACCTCCTCGACCCCGCCGAACTCACCCAGTTCGTCCTCTGGAAACAACGTGAGGAGGTCGTCACCCATGTCTTCGACGTCGCCGCCGGCCTCGATTCCCAGATGATCGGCGAGACCGAAATCCTCGGCCAGATCAAGGACTCCTACTCCGACGCCGCCCGCCGCGGCGCCGCCGGCCCCGTCCTCAACCGCGTCTTCCAAAAAAGTTTCCAGGCCGCCAAATGGGCCCGTACCCACACCGCCATTGGCCGCGGTGCCGTCAGTATCGGCTCCGTCGCCGCCGAGCTTGCCACCCGTATCTTTGGCGACCCCGCCCACTCCCATCTCCTCCTCCTCGGCGCGGGCGAAGTCGGCCAAAGCGCCCTCCAGGCCCTTCGCAGCCGCCGCGCCGCTACTACTGGCCAGCAGAACGTCACCGTCGCCAGCCGCACCCTCGCCCACGCTCAGGAACTCGCCGGCCCGCACGAAGGCGCCGCCGTCGAGCTCACCCGCGTCCCCGCCCTCCTCGCCACCGTGGACATCGTCCTCTGCGCCCTCGCTGCCGAAGCCCCCCTCCTCTCCCGCGACCAGCTTGCCGCCGCCAGCCACGCCCGCGCTGGCCGCCCCCTCTTCATCATTGACCTCGCCGTCCCCCGCAACGTCGCCCCCGACGCCGCCGGCCTCGCCAACGTTTACCTCTACAACCTCGACGACCTTGCCGCCATCGCCAACGAAAACCTCCAGAACCGCCTCGCCGCCGTCGAGCAATGCCGCTCCACCCTTGCCGACAAAGCCCGCCACGTCTGGTCCGCCCTCAGTGGGCGGTAATCTCCCCATTCCCTGTCGGCTATTTCGGCTTTTTGGTCAACGCCGCCACATCCGCCACGTCATTCGGTCGCCCACTAGCCGTTTTGTTTTTCAACAAGCTTTGCCGATCAATAAACGCAATTCGTATGCCCTCGATCACGTCCTCCACCCGCTTTTCATAACATTCAGCAAAGGCTACACCGGAAATGCCATTTAATACTTCAATGCGCAACGGTGGCACTCCGATGCGCACAATCTTTTCGTTTTCCAGAAAAAGCTCCCTGCGTAACTTCGGCGTATTCATGCCGAATTCCCGAAACACCGTCACCAGCGCATCCGCGTTTTTCGGTGACACCTCAACAAATACATCCAAATCACCCGTGGCCCGCACATGACCGTGATACCCCACCGCATACCCGCCAATCACCAGGTATTTAACCCCGTGGGAATTCAACAGCCTCAAAAAATCGGCGAAGTTGCTGTCGAGCTTCTGCATAACTAAAGAATTGCTGCCTGAGAAACTCAATCCCCGCAAGCCGATCTTCCGGCTTCTGGCTCAGCCAGTAAGCCAAATCGTCGGGCTCATCCGTGAGCGAGCCCACGGAAAACGCCGAACGGTCTATCTGTGTAGTATCCATGGCTTGTCGTATCTTTCATTTAAGCAAGCATCGCCTATCTAGGCGAGGCTCAAAACCCATCCCCAATCTAGCCCTTTCCCGCCAGCAGCTTCGTCAACAACGGCTCCATCTCCGCGGCCCACAATTCGTAACCGTCCGGCGAGAGGTGCAGCCGGTCCGGCCCCAGGCCCGTCCAGCTTTTGCCATCCGCCGTCGGCGTCATCTTCGCCGCCAGGTCAAAATAAAACACCGTTTTGTCATCGCCGAACGTCTTGATGATCTGGTTCGCGTCCGCCATCTTCTGCGTCGCCCGCGCATTCGGCAAAATGCTCACCAGGATGATCTTCACTCCCGGGAAAATCGCCTGCGTCTTTTCCAACACCGCCTTCACCCCCGCCGCTATCTGCGCCGGCGTGTTCTTCGTGTTGTTCGTGCCAATCATCACCACCGCCACCTTCGGTTTAAACTCCTTGATGTCCATGTGGTCCATCCGCCACAGCACATTCTGTGTCGCATCCGCCCCCACGCCGAAATCCAGCACATTGCGTCCGGCGTAATGCTTGTCCCAAACCGTTTTGCCCACCGATGTCCAGTTGCGCGACGGCTGCGCGATGAAGTTTTGCGTGATCGAATCCCCGATGAAAATCACGTCGCACGGTTTCCCCTTCATCGCCGCCACCTCGGCTTCGCAACTCTTGTTCCAATCCGGGTGCGCCTTGTAATTGCTGTCCGACGGCGTCGTAGTGGACGGCGCAGCCGAGGGCGCCGGCGGAGCCACCGGAGCAGGTGCAGCCGCCGGTGTCGGTGTTCCCGTTGTGGACGCTGCGGCGGAAGCCGGCGCCGCTGCGGCTGCCGGGGTCGCGGCGGCCACAGTCGGTGCCACTTGCGCCCACATGGTAGGCGCGCTCAAAATCATCCATACCGTGACCAGTTTTCCTGGGGAGTACATGGAGGGTAAAGTATGGGCCTGCTCGCGTGCCCGCCCGCCACCGGCCTTCGGCCCGCGCCTTCAACCGATACATTTTTGCTCCCGCAAGCAACCGGAAACCGGCTGCCCTGCCCCAACCATATCCTCGGCAGTCCTTCATCTCGCCCTCCCTCGCGCAACCATGACAGCGATAATAGTCCAGCGCTTTAGCGCTGGGTACCCGCAAACAAAGCCCCATCCCGTAACTCTCCTCCTTCTTTCCCATCCTGCTAATCCTGCCTAAAAATCCCTTCTCTTCCTTTGCGCCTTCGCGTTCTGCTGGATAGCAGAATGCATGAGCTATACTTTTATCTCCGCCCGCCGACGTCGAGGAATGCCGCTCCACGTTCGCCGACAAAGCCCGCCACGTCTGGTCCGCCCTCAGCGGTCGGTAGTTCTTTGACTTTCAACGGGAGGAGCGTCTCTGCTGGACAGCACAGCGACGGCCCTTCTTAGGCAGGGACGGCTCTTGTATCTCCTCGCCGGCCCCAATGCCTCCTCCATCTTTTCGCCCTATTTCTTTGGCATTTCGCCCATTCGGCTGAAAAACTCCCGCTTTTGCCTCCCAGCTGAACAACAAGTCCCTAATTGCCAAGGCCCTGCGTAAGCGACCCAACGCAGCCAACGCATCAAACGCAGCCAACGCAACCAACGCAGTGCTACCCATGCTCGAAATTTTCTGTTAAACTCCCCAAACTATGCACCAATATCCGCCGGACTGCCATGCTCTCCCACCTTCCCTCTTCCCTCCCCGCTCCCTGCACACCTTTCTCCCCGCCCAACCCAATCCCCCCACCCAATCCAACCCAGTCCAACCTAATCAAGGTAAATTAAGCCTGATTAAGTAAAAATTATTTTCCACACCCCCGTTTTTGCCATTCCACGCCGCCCATCACCCCACGCTTCCTTCATCCTTCCTCCTTCATCCTTTGCCTTTCCCCCGTCACACTAAATCCAACCTAGTCGCACCAAATCCAACCAAAACAATTCCCCTTACCCCATTTTTTTACAAATCCCCTCCTCTTTTGCGTCAATCTGTCCCTACATCAACATGTCTCATTCCCCCCATAAGTCCCTGTCACTTCCCCTCTCCACCTGAACTTGCGCTAGCAAGTTCACCCTCCGAAGCCTTGGCGTAGGAGGGCCATCACCGCCCCTCATTCTGCTTATAAGTCCTCGGCTTTTCATTTCTGTAAGATTGCTTACGCGCCCCTCCGGGCCTACCCTGCCCTATGAAAACCTCACGCAAATTCCCTTCCCGTAAGCTGGCCGCTGGACACGCCCCTTCCGAGCACAGCCACGCTTATCTCAACACCCTCCGCCTGTCCGGCCATCCGACTCTTGGCAAAGGCCACGCCCCAGTCTTCATCGAGCACCTTGGCCGCCTCCTTCTGGCTCCGAAATAATCCGCTGCCCCATCCCTCCTTCTCGTTGTCTGGAAAAACGACCGCGTCTGCAAAATCACGCCGTAAGCCCCCCGCTCCGCCCCCGCGCCGCCTCCCACCCCGCCAGCGCCCGCTTTCTCTCTGTCCCCCACCGATATTCCCCCACCACCCCCGTCGCCCGGATCACCCGGTGGCACGGAATCAAATACGCCACCGGGTTCGCCCCCACCGCGCTCCCCACGGCCCGCGCCGCGCCCGCCTCGCCAATTGCCTTCGCCAAATCCCCGTAAGTCACCAGCGTTCCCTCCGGCACCTGCATCAATGCCCGCCACACCCGCGCCTGAAACGGCGTTGCCTTAACAAACGCCCGCAACCGTGTCGGCTGCTTTGCCTTCTTCCCTTCTCTTTCTCTGCGCTCCCCGCCTCCACTCTTCTTCTCTTTATTCTTCCCAAAAATCCTCTCCGCCAACTCCCGCGCCACTGCGTCTTCCCGTTTAATCCCCGCCTCCGGCCACTCCTTCTGCAACTCCTCCCACACCCGCTTCTCCCCGCCCTTTTCAGTAAACGCCAAAAAACAAATCCCCCGTTCCCCCCGCGCAATCAAACATTTCCCGAAAGGACTCTCCGCGAACCCCGCCTCCAGCTTCCACCCCGCCCCGCCGCTCTTGATTTCCCCCGGGCTCGCCCCCTCCAGCGTCACGCACAAATCATGCAGCCGCCCCGGCCCGGACAATCCCGCATCCAGTGCCACGCCCAGCGCACTCTCCCCGCGCCGCAGCGCCGCCTTCACCTGCGCCGCCGTCAGGCACTGCAAAAAATCCTTCGGCGTCACCCCCGCCCATTTCGCAAACAACCGGTGAAAATGAAACGCGCTCAACCCCGCGCCCGCCGCCAGCGCCGCCAAATCCGGCTGCTCCCGGTGGTGCCCGTCCAGGTGGCGGATCACCCGCGCCACGCGCTCGTAGTCGTTCATCCGCGCAGTTTCGCACGTTTCCGCCGTTTCTCCCACCCGATTCTTGCGGCGATTTTTATTTGCCCGGAAATGTCTTGCTTGCCCGCGCGCCCGCTCATCTTCTGCGGCATGCCTGTTCCCACCCGTCCCGATGGCCGCGCCCCCGGCCAGATGCGCCCCGTCTCCTTCACCCCCGGCATCGCCCCGCACGCCCACGGCTCCGTCCTCGCGCGCTTTGGCGACACCACCGTCATCTGCGCCGCCATGCTTGAGGAAAAAGTCCCGTCGTGGATGATGCAGCAAAAAGTCCCCGGCGGCTGGATGTCCGCCGAGTATTCGCTCCTCCCCTACTCCACCCTCGACCGCAAGCCGCGCGACATCGCCCGCGGCAAGCTCGATGGCCGCACTGTGGAAATCCAGCGCCTCATTGGCCGCGCCCTCCGCGCCGTCGTGGACCTCGGCAAACTTCCCGGCCTCACTCTCTGGCTCGATTGCGACGTGCTCCAGGCCGACGGCGGCACCCGCACCGCCGCCATCTCCGGCGCTTATGTCGCCGCCAAGCTCGCCATCCGCCGCCTGCTCACCACGGGCCGCCTCAAGGCCGATCCCTTCACCGATTCCGTCGCCGCCGTCAGCGCCGGCCTCTGGCGTGACCTGCCCATTCTCGATTTGAATTACCTCGAGGACAAGGACGCCTCGGTGGATGCCAACATTGTCCTCACCGGCGCGGGCCGCTTTGTCGAAATCCAGGGTGCCGGCGAGGAAGCGACCTTTTCCGGCGAGGAACTCGCCGCGCTCCTTGACCTCGCCCGCGCGGGCGTCGCGGAAATCACCCGGGCGCAGGATTTGGCGCTGGCGTCGTAAGGCCGCCTTCCGACTCCGCCACTGCGCGGCCATTGGCTGAAACAGGTGCAACCCATTTCGCTCGCGCTACGCCCGGTCCCAGCTTCCGCCGCCGCGCGGGCGACCCCTGCCATGCCGTGTTCGCCGGCAGTGTCTCCCCTTTCATCAGCATGGACAAGTCATCCAGCAGCGACCCCGGCTCCATCACCGAATCATACAGCACAATCGCCGACGCTCCCACCGTGCAGCCCGCCCCGATCTCCACCGTCGATATCTTCATCACCCGGTCCTCGAACAAATGCGTTTGCAACCCGCACCCCTGGTTGAGCGCCGCGTTGTCCCCCACCTTGACGACGTCGAACTCCGTAATGTCCGCCGTGCCGAGATACGCGCTCCAGCTCACCTTCGTCCCCAATAGCCTGAGGAAGAAATTCAGGAACACCGTCCCCTCCAAATGCTCGCAGAACAGTGGCACCGCCACGTTTTCATAAGTCGAGGTCACCAGCTCGCTGCGCCACACATACCGGCTCCACAGCGGCTTCTCCACCGGCTTGTAACGGCCCACCACCACCCACTTCAACGCCACCACCCCCAGGCTCGCCGCCAGCGCGAGTGCCATGTAAAGAAACGGAAACCGCCACGCCACGCCCCAAAAGCCCATGCTCTGGTTCAAATCAATCACGAAGGAAATCAGCAGCGAGTTCATCGCGATGTAGCACGTCGGCGGCAACAGCACGCGGACCGCCTCAATCAGGTAGCGCTGCACCACCAGGTGGCGCGGCGGTTTGAACGTGCTGCCCTCGTCAAATTGCTGCGCCTGCTGGCGGCGCGGCAGCAATATCGCTGGCGACCCAAACCACGATGTGCCCGCCTGTTCCGCCTGCCCCTGCTCGCGCGGTGGCACCGACAGGCAGCCCACCAGCACGTCGTTGCCAATCATGCTCCCCGCCGGGATCAACGCGCTGTTCCCCACGAATGCCCGCTTGCCAATGCGCGTCGGCATCAGTTCCAGCCGCCCGTCCCTTACCCGCGGCGCGCCGAGTAGCACCGCGTCGGCAATAAAGCTTTCGTCACCCAGTTCCAGCAGGTCATGGCACATCGAGGAGGCCGTCGAAATCTCCGCGCGTTTGCCCACGCTCACACCCAGCAGATGATACCACGGGTTCAGGTAAAGCGTCGCATACAGCGAGTTCACGATGTCCAGGCTCAACTCCATGAGCTTGTCCACAAACCACCAGCGCACGTAGAAATCACTATAGATCGGCCAGCTCCCCGCCTTCACTTCCCCCAGCACCAGCCATTTCAGCACCACAATTTCCAAACACATCGTCAGGATGAACCCCAGCGCCAGCACCGGCGACAACAGGATCCAGTCATAGCTATCCGTTATCTGATCCATCTCCGCCAGCAGCATCATCCCGGGGAAAATCGGCAGAATTGCCAGAATCGGAAACACAAAAAACATCGCCGCAAAAATCAACCCGTGCGCGATGCGCAGGTTCAAAGGCGCGAGCGGTGCCGGCGGCGGCGCCATCCCGACTTTGGCCGACGGCGAGCCCGCCCACACTTCCCCCGCCGGAATCACCGCCCCCGTCGGCAGCAGTGAAAGCTCGCCCAGCCGCGAGCGGTCGCGCATCACCGCCCCCGCGCTCACCACCGAGCCATTCCCCACGTGGCAGCCTGCGCCGATGAGAATCCGCGCGAGCTTGAGCTGTCCGTCCTCCACGCGCGCACACACGAGCGATGCCCCGTTGCCCGCGCTGCTGCCCGCGCCCATTTCCACCAAATCGGGATCGTCCAACGCATCCGTGTCCAGATGCACCCCCGGCCCCAGCTTCGCCCCGAGCAGGCGGAAATACAGCCCCAGCAACGGCGTGCCCGTCAGGTAATCCGTCGGCACCACCCCGATCAACCGCTTCACAAACCACCACCGGAAATAATACGCGCCCCACAGCGGATATATTCCCGGCTGTGTCCGCCCCAGTACCACCCATTTCAATCCCACCGACATCAGCAGCATCGCCGGAATCGAAATCAGGAAAATGAAGAGCGACCACGCTATCGCCTCAATCCTTCCGCTGCCCGCGTCCAGAAACCATGCATACCCCAGATACGGCACCAGCAATTGCAGTGAGTAAAAAGTGAATATCACCACCAGGCTCAACCCCTGCGCCACCGTGCAGGCCGCATGCCGCCACCACGGCGTGGCGTGAAATTCCCGCGTGCGCGTGTCCGTCCGCTTGCCCGAGTCCTCCAAATGCGCCGCCAGCCGCCGGATTGTGGGATGATCATATACATCGCGCATGGACACGTGCTGGAAGCGCGGAGTGCGCCGCAGCTTCGACACCAGCGCCGCCGCCCGCAGCGAGTGCCCGCCCAGATCCAAAAAGAAATCGTCATCGAGCTTGGCCTCCGCCGTCTCGAATACCTCGCTCCAAGCCTCGTGGATCGCTCGTTCCACGGCACTGCTTCCTTCCGGCGCCACCCGCCGTTTTGCCGCTGCCGCCGGCTGGGCCGCAATCTGCGGCAGGCGCGCCCGATCCACTTTGCCGCTGGCCATCATCGGCAGGTGGTCCACCACCGCAAACAACGCGGGCACCATGTAGGCCGGCAGCCGTTCGCGGCAGCGCTCGCGCAGGCCCGCCTCGTCCACCTTCTCGCCATCGCGCGGCAGCAAATACGCGGCCAGCACCGGGTCGCCGCTTTCTCCCACGGGTTGCACCGCCACCGCTACATGGCGCAAACCGCCCAGTTCCACCAGTACCGCCTCAATCTCCGCCAATTCCACCCGGTAACCGCGGATTTTCACCTGCGTGTCCAACCGCCCCAAAAACTCAATGTCCCCATGGTCGTTAATCCTTACCAAATCCCCCGTCCGGTAGAGCACCGGGTCGGCCACCTCCGACCCGCCGAAGGGATTCGCGATAAATTTTTCCGCGGTAAGCTTCGCCCGGTTCAGGTAGCCCAGCGCCATCCCGGGGCCGCCCAGACACAGCTCCCCGCTTTCCCCCCGTGGCACCAGCTGCCGCTGCTCATCGAGCACATAAGCTGTGTAATTCGGCAAAGGCCGCCCAATTGTCACCGGCTGATCCGGCTTCAATTCGCACCAGGTCGCGGTGATGGTCGTTTCCGTCGGCCCGTAGGTATTCAGCATTCGCCGATCCTTCTTGGCCCAGCGCCGCACCAGCTCCGGCGGGCATGCTTCACCGCCGACAATCAACAGCCGCACCGTCGGCAGGTCCGCCTCCTGCATCGCCAGCAGCGTCGGCACCGTGCTCCACACTGTCACGCCTTGGCGCGTCAATGATTTGCCCAGTTCTCCTCCCGTCTGGAGCATTTGCTTCGTGACCACTTGTATCGTCGCCCCCGCCGCCAGGCTCAGCCAGATTTCCTCCTGTGAAAGATCGAACGACAGCGACGCCGACTGCGCCACCACGTCCTTTTCCGTGAACCCCACCACACTGCCTTCGGCGAACACAAAATGCCGGATGGCCCGGTGCGGGATCATCACCCCCTTGGGCCGCCCGCTCGTGCCCGAGGTGTAGATCATATACGCGAGGTGGTCGGGCGTGACACCCGTCTCCAGCGCGCGCAGGGGCTTCGCCGGCTCCGCGGCTATGTGGTCCTGATCGTTATCAAACCGCACAGCCACACATTGAAATTCCGGCACATTCACCGGCAGCAACGCGTGCATCGTCACCAACACCCGCGCCTGGCAGTCCTGCGCCGTGAAGGCCACACGCTCCAGCGGAAAATCCGGGTCCATGGGTACATAATAGCCTCCCGCCTCCAAAATCCCGAGCAACGCCACATACATCTCCATCCCGCGCGGCATCCACATCACCACGGCGTCGCCCGCACCCACGCCCAGTCTCCGCAAATAACGCGCAAACATCGTCGAGCGCCGGCGCAATTCCGCATACGTCATCTCCGTCCCGTTACAGCGCAGCGCCGTCCGCTGCGGCCACTTTTTCGCGCTCGCGGCAAAAACCTCCTGGACCAATTCGCCCGTCAAAAACTCCGGCCGCGCCGGTCCGCACAGGGCGGGCCCGGCCGGGATTTTCGCGACCGGCACAGTTCTTCGGGGTGGTTCTGGAGATTTCACCGGCTGAAATGCCTCATGTAAACGAATCGTCCCCGCTCTGCCTCGGGCAAAGCCGGTTCGTTCCATTATAAAAACTGGGATAACTAAAAACGGGGATAACGTTACCGAAAGGGGATTTACTTAACCATATTAAACCGCGAATTTGCCCATTAGTTTTTGCCATTATTTACATCTCCCGACCTTGCCTTGTCCCATGGAAAATGGCATTCTAGCGGCTCTCTGCCATGCCTGCGTCAGCATTTGACCAATATGTCGGCCCCTCGTTCCGTGTCGTCCACGCCGGGCAGGCCGACCCGTCCCCGCCGCAGTCCGTCCTCAGCCCGGCGGAAATCGCCTATTTTCAGCGCGACCGTGACCCCGCGCGCAGCCTCCTCCGCATGAGGGTCAGGGCCGCCCTGTTGACCTGGCTCGGCGAATGCCTGAAGCTGCCCCCGGACCGCGTGCCGCTGCACCAAACTGCTTCCGGCCGCCTAGAACTCGCGCCGCCTTATCAGGATTGGACCGTCAGTGTCTCAGCCAGCCGGGAAATTGGCCTCCTCGCCATCAGCCCGCCCGGACAAGGCGTCGTCGGCGTGGATATCGAATGGCTGGATCAGGCCCTGGACCTGACCGCGCTGGGCCCCCCCGCCGTCAGCCCGGCGGAACGCACCGCGCTCGACGCCCTGCCGCCTGCCTCCCAACGCGAGGCCTTCTTCCGCCTCTGGACTCGCAAGGAAGCCGTCGCCAAGGCCCTCGGGCTGGGCGTCTCGGCCTTCGACGCCGGGCTGGACCTCTCCCTGTTGCCCCTGATTGAAACTCCCGAGTGGCGGAAGTTTACCACCTTTGGCCAATCCCTCGCGTTGCGCGACCTGCCCGTCCCTCCCGATCATCTGGCGGCCCTCGCCGTGGTCGGGCCCTCCGCCTAATTGGAAAAATACGTCGCTCCGTGCCGCCTTTACATTTAAACATTGTCAACCGCGGCCTAATGCCACAGTCAAAACGTTTTGCCGTTTTTGCCCCCTTCGGACGCCCATGAACATTCACGAGTATCAGGCCAAGCAATTGTTTCGCGACTACGGGATCAACGTCGCCCGCGGTGCCGTCGTCCAGTCACATGGTGAGTTCGACTCCGCGCTCGCGCAATTGCCCGCCGGGAAAATCGTCGTCAAAAGCCAGATTCACGCCGGCGGCCGCGGCAAAGGCACCTTTGCCGACGGTTTCAAGGGCGGCGTCAAAATCGCCGACGGCCCGCCCCAGGCCCGGGAACTTGCCGGCAAAATGCTCGGCAACACCCTTGTCACCCACCAAACCGGCCCCGTTGGCCGCAAGGTGCAGACCGTGCTCTTTACGGAAGCCACCTCCATCGCCAAGGAGTATTACCTCGCCATCCTGCTCGACCGCGTGACTTCGCAGCCCGTCATTATCGCCTCCACCGAGGGCGGCGTGGACATCGAGGAGGTTGCCGACCACGCGCCGGAAAAAATCCTCCGCCGCCACGTGGACCCCAACCTCGGCCTGCGCCCCTTCCAAGCCCGCGAGATCGGCTACCGCCTCGGTTTCGACGACGAGCGCGTCAAACAATTCTCCAAGCTGCTCGAAGCCCTCTACCGCCTCTACTGGGAAAAGGACTGCGCCATGGTCGAAATCAACCCCCTTGTCCTCACCCAGGCCGGCACCATCGAGCCCCTCGACGCCAAAGTCTCCTTCGACGACAATGCTCTTTACCGCCATCCCGACATCCAGGCCCTCCGCGACCTTAACGAGGAAGACCCCAAGGAAATCGAAGCCTCCAAGTTCAGCCTCAATTACATCGCCCTCGACGGCGAAATCGCCTGCCTCGTCAACGGCGCCGGCCTCGCCATGGCCACCATGGACATTATTCAATTTTACGG
>CAZDAQ010000040.1:0-20079 GCA_964503425.1 uncultured Opitutales bacterium | reverse complement strand
GGGGCCGCTGTGGTAACGGTGACGGTGATAACGTGGGCGGTGGCGGTGCTGAAGGTCGCGGTCTGGCTGGTGCCGGTGGGGGGTGCGTAGGTAAAGGCGGGGGTACCGGAAAGCGTGCCGCCATAAGACAGCAGCGTATAGTTGCCGGCGGCCAGACCGGCGGCGGCGAATACGGTCACGGTGCCGTTCATGGTCAAATTGCCGGTAATGGCAGGGTGACCGGAGGCGTTGAGCACGAGACCGCTGGAGGATTGCACGGTGAGGTTGCCGCCAATGGTGCCGGTGCCGCTCAGAGCCGTACCGGGTTGCATGGTGACGGAGCCGGCGAGCGAGCCGGTGAGAGTGAGGTTGCCGGCGGTGACGATGGTGGCGCCGGTGTAGGTATTGGCGGCGGCGAGGGTGAGGTTGCCGAGGCCGGTCTTGGTGAGGCCGCCCGCGCCGGAAAGCACGCCGCCCAGCGTGATGTTGTGGGCGAGTCCGGTCGAGTCCGCCGCCTGGAAAGTCGTGACGTTGCCGGTCGTCAGGGTGATGGGCGCGGTGGACGACCAGTCCGCGATGGCCCCTACCGTGGCATTCCCCAGCGAGGCATACACGGTCGCGCTCGGCTGTTTGGCCACGAGACCCACGCTGCCGAGATAAAGGGTCGCATTGTTATACGCGGTCAGCCAACTGGTCGCGGCGGCAGCGTTGATCTGGTTGAGCGTGACACCGGTGAGGGTAGCGACGGTGGTCGCACCGTTGAAGTTGGCCCCGTTGGCCCCGCCGGAAGCGGTGTTTAAGAGCAGTCCGTCAGTTCCCAAATAGGTCAGCGAGCCGCCGGTCATGGTCAGGAATCCGCCGCGGGTGCTGGTGCTGTTGCCGACTTTGAAGGCTCCAGTGGACGAGGCGTTGCCAATGGTCAGCGTTCCTCCGGTGAGGTTCATGTTGGCCCCGGAAGCGGTGCTCTGGATGATGATGCTCGTGGCGGTGACGGTGCCGTTGTTGATGATCAGGCCGCTCGTTGTGCTGGGGCCGTTGCCCTGTAAATCCTTGTAATCAATGAAAGTTCCGAGCGAAACCGCGCCGGTGGTGTTGATCGTGAGCGGCCCCGAAGTGTTGCTGCCCGAGCCGAGGTTCACGGAGTTGAACGCGGCCGAGCCCGACCCGGTGATGGAGGCGCGGTCGCCGGTGGAGCCGCCGTTGGGGGCGACATTCAAGGTGTTGGCCGTCACCGTGCCCCCGGTCACATTGAAGGAGACGCCGGTCGCCCCGTTGCCGACCAGAATCGTGCCGCCGGAAGTGCCGAACGAGCCTCCAGAAACCGTCAGGTTGCCGCCCAGGATGGTGGTGCCACCGGCGAAGGTGTTGGCGCCAGCGAGGGTGAGCGTGCCGGTGCCCACTTTGGTCAGCGAACCGCCACCCGTGAGTGCTCCGGAGTAAGTGGTGTTGGCGTTATTGAGGCCAATGCCCAAGGCCACGGGCGAGGAGGCCGTGTTGATGAGGGGCAAATTCTGCGAGCCACTCAATCCGCCCAGAGAGGCGGAGGTGAGGCCGCTGAAGGCCACGTTGCCGCCAGTGAAATTCAGCGTGCTATTTTGCAGTGCGACGGAGTTGGCCAATTGCAGGGTGCCGCTGGCTTGAATCGTGGTGCCATTGAAGGTGTTGCCGCCGCTCAGAATCACATTGCCGTTGAGGGTAATGTTGCCGGTGCCGGTGATGACGCTGGCGACGGTCAGCGGATTGGGGGAATCGTTTTGGATCTGCAAGCCGACGTTGTTGGTGATCGGCGCGGTGATGGTGTCGCCCTGGCTAGCCGCGACTTGGAGGAGCAGGGCGTCGTCGGGGGTGTTGTCGAACGTGAGGGAACCGGTGTTGGCGGCGATGGTAAAGGCCCCGTGGGCGGCGCCGACCGCCAAGGATCCGAGGGTGATATTCTGGTTCAGGTTGATGGTCTGGTTGGCGGTGATGCTGGCGGTCACAACGGCCGAAGCGTCCGTGCTGTTGGGAAAGTTGTTGCTCCAATTGGAGTTCAGATTCCAACTTTGCGGCGTGGCCGACGTGGTGTTGATCCAGAAAACGCCGGAAATGCCCACCTGCGGCGTGGCCTCGGCCTGGGTGGAATTGGCGCTTTGCCCGTTGCCGACGGCATAGACTACGTAATAATAGGTGGCGCCATTGCTGACGCCGGTGTCCTGATAGGTGGTGGCGGAGCCCGAGGCGATCGTGGTGTAAGGGCCGCCGCTGGTGGTGGACCGCAACAAGACATAGCTGGTGGCGCTACCGGACGGATTCCAAAACAGTGAAACCAAGGTGTCGCCGGGCGTGGCAATCAGCCCGGTCGGCGCCGGGGGCGGGCCATCCGTGGTTGTGGTGTTGGCGGTGGCCGGGGTGGAGTCGCCAGCGGCATTGGATGCGACGACCTCGTAATAATACGTCGAGAGGGGCGTGAGCCCGGTGTCGGTGTAATGGCTCGTATTCAACGGGGGATCCGCGACCTCGGTGAAATTCACCCCGTCGGTGGATCGCAGGATTTTGTATTCGGTTTCATCGGTGGCGTTGTCCGTCCAGGCGAGGTTGATGGCCGTGCTGCTAGCGGGGGTGGCGGTAAGGCCGGTGGGAGCGGCGGGCGGGGTTCCGGTGGCCACGGCCTCGTAGAACTCAACTTCCTCGATGGGGAAGCTGCCGCTGGTGGTGCGGCTGATGCGGACGGTGTTGCCCGTGGTGGGCGTGAGGTTGAGCGTGACATAACCCAGCGTGCTCGGCGTCGTGGCGTTGTAGAGCGTGGTGCCGTTGACTTGAATGGAAATGGGATAAACGCCGTGCGGGGGAGACTCGAACTTCATCACCACCTGTGAAATTTTCGCCGTGCGCGAGAGGTTGAATTGAATCCAATTCTGCCCGAGCGTGCTGCTGCTGGTCCACGAGGTGGTCTCATTGTCGTCGATCGTGTTCGTCAAGCTGCCGGAACTGCCGGCGCCGGCGGTGATGCTGGCGGCGGTGACCGCCACGCGGGAGATTTTAAACGAAGGAGTGGAGGGAGTCGGGCCGCGCGAATAATTGGGGGGCACGCCGGTTCCCGGCAGCAGGGTGGACAGGCCATTGGTCACGGTGAACGGAACGGTGGTTACGTTGGCCGTGGCGGAGGTGAGCCCGGCCGCCGTCGCGGTCAGCGTCACGTTGCCGGCGGTGGTGGTGGAGCGCACCAGAACGCGGTTGACGCCGCACTCCAAGGGCAGGGTGGTGGAAAGGATGTAATTGTCGCCCGCCACCGTGTCTGATCGGATGGCCATGCCGCCGCGCCATTCCGCGGGTCCGTTCACGGTGAAATTGACGACGTCCAAGTCGGTGGGGCAACGCAGGCCATTCGCGTCCACCGCTTCCACGTCAAACATCGCGATATCGTGGCCGTCGGCCTTCCACCCGGTGGGGTCGAGTATGGGGGTAAGGCGGAGGGCCGTCGCCGGCCCAGTCGTCACGCGGGTGTCGGTGCAGACGACGTTGCCCTGGGCATCGTAGCCGACCGCCTCGAGCGTGCCGGGCGCCCAGGTGACGCTGCTCCAGGTGTAGAGGAAGTCCTGGCTTTGCGTGCCGTACCCGAGCGACTGGCCGTTGAGGAACAATTCCACATACGCCGCCGTCGAAGCGACGTTGATGTCCTTGACGACACCGCTTGCATAATTCCAATGGCCGATGATGTAAATGTGCGGGTTAACGACATCCACCCAGCAATCCCACATCACCTGGTGCACGTAGTAAGTGTCCTTGGGCAGCCGCAACGCGTCCACCGCTCCGCTGGCGCGGAAGTTCTGGTAGCCGCGGCAATGCGTGTTCGAGTCGGAGAAAATGATTTTCACGCCGCCGGCGTTGACACGCGTGCCCGTGCCGGGCCGCTGGATGTAATACTCATCCCACCGGGTGACATTCTCGATGGCCATCGAATCGCGGTTGCGATGGACGTAATCGCCGTCCTGATGGTAAGGCGGCGAGAAATCGTCCCAATACTTTCGCAAGTCCTCGTCCCGCGAATATTCCATCATCCACAGTGGTTTGGCGGCGCTTTTGTCAATGTAAAGCATCTCGCCGCCATATTCGGCGCTCGCGCTGCCGAGCATTTCGCGGCAGCCGATGGCGCGGCCGCCATAGGGATCGTACAGGTCGCGGATGCCCTTCATTTGAACCATTTGATTCTCAGCGATGCCCGAATTGCCGCATTCATAGAAGATGATGCTGGGGTTATTGCGGTTATAGATGATGGCGTCGCGCATGAGTTCGGTGCGCTGATCCCATTGCCGGCCGGTCACGTCGCCCTCCTGGTCGCCCGCGGGCATGGACATCATCAGTCCCTGGCGGTCGCACGCCTCGATAACCTGCTTGGCCGGGGTGATGTGCATCCACCGCATGTTGTTGCCGCCGCCGTCCACCACCATGCGCTGGCTGTAATCGTCCATCCACGCCGGGACGGAGCAGCCGATCGCCGGCCACTCATCGGTGGAGCGCTGCCCGTAACCGTGGATGTTGATGGCGCGGTCGTTCAGCGTGACCGTGCCGTTGGTGAATTGGGTTTTGCGGAAGCCCGTGCGCGTGCACACCACATCCAGGACGTTGCTCCCCTCGGAAAGAATGGTGTAGGCGTCATAAAGATAGCCATACCCCCAGCTCCAAAAATTGAGATTCGACACGCTGGCGTTGGCGGTAAGCACGTTGGTCTGCCCGGGCTGGATCGTCGCCGCGGCGCCCGTGAAGTTCGCGACCGCCAAGCCGTTCGCGTCCACCAGCACGACGTTGTAATTCAAGGTGTGCGCCACGGTGTCCTCGTTGCGCACCTCCGTGTCCGCGTGAATGACGGCGGATTGGCCGGGAATGCTGATGTTCTGCGCGTAAATGTAAGTCCCCACCGTGCCGAGGTTGGAAAACAGCGGCAGTGTCTGGTACGTTTTGCCGGTGAGGTGCAACTTCACGCTTTTATTGATGCCGCCGTAATTCGCGTAAAATGTGTTGCTGTTCCATTGAAACGCCACACCGGTGGCCACTTCATGGTAGCTGAAGGAATTGTCCGTGCGCACGGCCACGATGTTGTCCTGCGGGTAGGGCAACACGTAGGGGGTGATGTCAAACCCCGCCGCCATCACCCCGTTTTCATGGCGGCCGATCCATTGGCCGTTGACATAGAATTCCCCCGCCTGCCGGATGCCCTCGAACTCCAGAAACACTTTCAGGCCGGCGCTGCCCGCCGGGAGCGTGAAATGCTTGCGATACCACGCGATGCCCGTCGGCAAGTTGGCAATGAACACCTTGAAGGCGGAATCTTCGTTCCACGCATGGGGCAGCGTCACATTCTCCCAACTGCTGTCGTCAAAACCCGTCACCTGCGCGTTGGCCGGGTCGCCGACGAACAGCTTCCAGCCGGGATCGAAGTTGTAGGTGGCGCGCGGCGAAGCGGGCGGCGTGTAGGTTTGTCCCCGCGCCAAGTCGCCGAAAATAACAAACGCGATTGATGCAAGGATAGTCATCCAGCCCGCGGTTGATCGCCGGAAGGCAAAATTTCTAGCGGTGTTGTTGATGACCATGGCAGGAGATAACAGCGCGGCTCAGTTCGGGCCGGGTGTGCCGGCGGAACCGGACAGCAAGGCTATGGTTGGGGGTTTCACCGATGCAGCAATCAATCCGTCCGGCCTGGCTCGCAAGGAGTCGGGGCCGGATGCTGTTGGGTTGGGGCGGGGTTGAGACAATCGTTAGGGAAAGGCCAGAAATTAGCAAGTGGAAAGGCACCCGGTTTGGCCAATGAGTTATTGCGCGGGCTTAAGGGCCAACGACTTTGATTCTGAGGAAGAGATGGGGGTTGGGGCTGTGGGGGAGGGTGGCTTGCATGAGGAGGCAGGGGGCCTTGGTCGAAGAGGAGGGTGGTGGGTGATGGTAGCGCAATCTGGTTAACAGTGGCGCGGGCGGCAGCGGAGGGCTGCGCAGAGGCGAGCCGGGGTAATGCCGACGCTTAAGGCTTAGGAATGACAGGCCTGATTAGGCGCGAGTGAAAGCCGCATCGAGCTTGCCAGTGCTGTCGCCGATTTTTTCGGTGGGGACGCCCATGGTGTCGAGCATGGAGCGGTAGAGGTTGGTGACGGGGGTGAGTTCGCCGAGATGGAGGTGCTGGCCGGTGGTGAAGGCGCCGCCGCCGCTGCCGGCGACGAGGAGGGGGAGGTTTTCGGGGGCGTGTTTGTTGCCGTCGCTGAGGCCACCGCCGTAAACGATGAGGGAATTGTCGAGGACGGAGCCGTTGCCCTCTTTGGCGTTTTTGAGGTTTTCGAGGAAATAGGCAAAGAGGGAGACGTGGTATTGGTTGATGACGGCGAGCTTGGCTTTTTTGCCGGGGTCGTTGCGGTGGTGGGACAAGTCGTGGTGGCCCTCGGCGATGCCGATTTGAGGGTAGGGGCGGTTGCTGCCGTCGTGGCCGAGGATGAAGGTGGCGACGCGGGTGGCGTCCGTCTGGAAGGCGAGCGTCATGATGTCGAACATGAGCTTGGCGTGGGTTTCGAAGTTGTAATCGGAGGGGACGCTGAACTGGCGCTGCTCCGGGGTGAGTTCGATGGTGAATTTCTCGCTGGCTTCGATGCGGCGCTCGAGGTCGCGGACGGCGGAGAAGTATTCGTCGAGTTTGCGGCGGTCGGAGTCGCCGAGGCCGGAGGAAAAAGATTTGGCGTCGTCGAGGACGAAGTCGAGGAGGCTCTTTTTGTAAAGCTGGCGCTTGGCGAGGGCTTCCTTGGTGGCGGCGGAGTCATCGGAGCCGAAGAGGCGGTCGAAGGCCAGGCGGGGATCCACCTCGGGATTCATGGGCATGGTCTCGGACTTCCAGGAGATGTTGAACTGGTAGGCGCAACTGTAGCCGGAATCGCAGGAACCAGCGCGCTGGCCGCGGTCGCAACTGAGTTCGAGGGAGGGGAGCTTGGTTTGGTCGCCGATTTTGGCGGCGACGATTTGGTCAACGGAAACGCCGGCGCGGATGTCCGCCCCGGCGGTTTTGCGCGGGTGGACGCCGGTAAGGAAGCTGGCGGAAGCGCGGGCATGGCCGCCGCCGCCGTCGCCCAGTTCGTTGGCCTTGTCGTTGTCGAGCGCGCTGATGACGGTGAAGTCGTTCTGGTGTTTTTGAAGTGGCTGAAGGATTTTTGGGAGCGCGTAATTGGCGCCGGTGGCCGCGGGGGTCCAGTCCTCCATATTGGCGCCGTTGGGGATGTAGACGAAAGCGAGCCGTTTGGCGGTGGGGGCGCCGGCCGGGATGTCCGCACCGAGCAGGCGGGCACCGGGCAGCATGGCTTCCAGCACCGGCAGGGCAACGACCGTGCCCAAGCCGCGTAAAAATGTCCGACGGGGTATGTGCCAGGACTTGTTCGTAAAAACAATAGTTGCCGCCGTGGTTAGGAAGACGGTTACAACCAGCAAAAAGAATAATAGACCGGGGGGGCGTGGGCAAGCGGATTAACCGGCGCCGGGTTGTCAGTTTTGGGCGACTTTTTGAGGGGGCGGGGCGTCCGTTTCGGACGGCGTTACGCCGGGGGCACCGGCGGCTTCCGCACGGCGCATATCTTGAAAGGGCAGGCTGTAAACGACCCCGAGAATTAGCGAGGAGAACTTGTCACCGTTTTGCTCCATGTGCCGGACGATGCGGTCCGTGGCATCGCGGTCGTAGTATTCCAGACCGCGACCCAAGGCGTACGTGAGCATTTTTTCTGCGAGGCAGTGGAGGAATTCGTCGTGTTTCTTGTCGGCGAGCAATTGGACCAATTCCACCGCGCCGCTGAAAGACTCGCCGGTGACGAGTTTACCGGAGGTGTCCACGGTGACGTTGCCGTCCATTTCTCGCAAGGCGCCGACGGCGTCAAAATTTTCGAGGCTGAAGCCGATGGGATCCATGCGGGCGTGGCAGGAGGCGCAGGTGGGGTTGGCGCGGTGCTGCTCCATTTGCTGGCGGAGGGTGCCGGTGAGCTGGTGTTCCTCGTCGAGGACGGGGACGTTGGGCGGCGGGGGCGGCGGCGGAGTGCCGAGGAGATTTTCCAGAACCCATTTGCCGCGTTTGACGGGGGAAGTGCGGGTGGGGTTGGAAGTGAGCACGAGGACGCTGCCCTGGGTGAGGACGCCCCGGCGCGCGGTGCCGACAAGCGAGACTTTTTGGAACTCCTCGCCGGAGACTCCCTTGAGACCGTAGAAGTCGGCGAGTGGGCCGTTGACAAAGGTGTAGTTGGCGGTGAGGAAATCCATGACGCTGCGGTCCTGGCGCATGATATAGTCGAAAAAGTTTTCGGTTTCCTTCCGCATGGCGGTGCGCAGGGCGGGATTGAAATCGGGGAACAGGGTCTTGTCGGGATCGAAGGTGTCGAGGCTGCGATACTGGAGCCATTGGCTGGCGAAATTATCCACCAAGGCGCGGGACTTGGGCGAGGCGAGCATGCGGCGGACCTGCTCATCGAGGTGGGCGCGCAATTGGTTATGCTGGGCGAGGTTGAGCAACTCGTCGTCGGGCGTGCTGCTCCAGAGGAAATAGGAGAGACGGGTGGCGAGCGAGAATTCGTCAATGGGCACGCCGAGGCTGGGGGTGGAAGAGTCGGGAGCCTTTGGTGGCGGGGGCGGGGAATATGCGGCGGCGAGATGGAGAAACTGTTTCATTTCATCGCTAAAGCCGGAGGCAGCGGGGGAGGCCGGGGCGGGCTGGGTGAATTCGGTGGCGAGGAAGGCGGGCGGATCGGGCTGGTCTTCGCGGAAGAGGAAGTGCGGTGAAATCAGCACGGCTTTCATGGCCAGCTTGATGCTGGCAAGGAAACTGTCGCCCTGTTTTTGGGACAAGTCGTAGAGCTGCATGAGGCGGTTGACCTCGTCGGGCGGGGGCGGGCGACGCCAGGCGCGCCGGGCGAACTGGGTGAGGATGTCGCGAGCGGAGGCGGCCTGGTTTTGCGCGGTGATGGTGCCGGTAAAGTAGGGTTTGAGGGCCGGGGGGATTTCGGGCAGGCGGGCGGGCGAAGAAAGGTCCACCACTTCGAGGCTTTGGATGGCGAGGGCGCGCTGGCGGAGATTGGGGTTGTCGTTCTTGGGGTCGGAGAAGGGATTGAGGAAGGCGGCGGAAAAGACGTGGGGGCCGGGCGCGAGCTGGGTGTGGATTTCGTAGGCCTGGGGGATGGGGCGCAGCAGGGTGATGGAGAAAAGCCGCTGGTTGTCCAAGGGCTCTAGCCGGGCGGGCGCGAGCACGTCGAAGGTTTGCAGCGGTTTGCCATCCACTGACACGGCCACGCGGGCCGGATCGGGTCCAGCCTGCAGGGCATAGCCATAGACGCGCAAAATGTAGTCACCAGCCCGGGGAGCGTCGAATTTCACGGAGACGTTGCCGGCTTGCGTGAGCACCCGGGTGGTGGCGGGCGAGAAATAGCCGTCGCCGGAGATTTGGGCCTGACTGGCGAGGTAACGGGTGGTGGCACCGTCAAGCGGGCCGTCCACCTCAATCCATTTGAGGTAGCCGATGCCGTTTTGCTGTTTGCCGATTTTGCCGTTGGTCATGATGAGCTCGTTGGCGCCGCCGCGAAGGCGATCCATGACGACGCGGAAGCGGGCGGGCCCGGCGGGGACACCAACGCGGGCTTCGTAAACGCCGGGGTGGGCGGGGTCGGTGGCGGTGACAGTGAACTCCTTGATTTTGGTGTCGCCAAGGCGGACAGAAAGGATGGGCGGGGCGGGTGGACCGGGATTCTTCAAGTAGGAGTTGTCACCAGCGCCGTTCATGGCGCCGCCGTTTTGCTCAGCGAAGGCCTGGAAGCGGACGAGGTAGTCGCCAGGGGCGGCGATGTTCATTTCGGTGGAAACATCGTCTTCCTCGAGGCTGATGAGGCGGACCCAGCCGTCGCCGCGGTCGCCGATGGCGTTGAAGCCGACTTCAGCGAAGTTGGCGGGGACGTGCTGGAGGTGGCGGGGGAGCGGGTCGGTGGCGATGGCCTGGTCGAGAATTTTGTCGGCGGCGGCGAGGTATTTTTCCATGAGCATCGGCGGGAGGGAAAGAACGTCACCAATGTTGTCGAAGCCGTAGCCGGAATCGTCGGGGGGGAAATCGTCGGCCGCCTTGAAGTCAATGCCGGTGAGGTCGCGGATGGAGTTGTTGTATTCGGCGCGGTTGAGGCGGTGAAGGGTGACGTGGCCCGGGTCGGGGTTGGAGGGGTCGTATTGGTAGATTTGGTGTTCAATCCAATCGGCGACGAGGTCGCGCTCGGGGATGGACGGCTGGCGCGCGGCGTCATCGGGTGGCATCTCGTGGTGGCGGAGTTTGCTGAGGGCGGTTTCCCAGGTTTTATGGTCATGGTCCACGTCGGCGACGGACTGGTAGGCGTCGAGCTTGACGTCGCCCTTGCTTTCGCCGTGGCCGTGGCACTCGTAGCAATATTGCTGAAGGAACGGGCGAATCGTTTTCTCGAAGGTCACTGGCGCGGGAGGAGCGGCGCCAGCCGTGGAGGCAGCCGGGGTGGCAGCGGCGAAGAGGTTCGCCGCCGAAAAGAGCCACAGAAATGCCACGCGCGCGCGCATCAGAAAAGACTTCAGGATTTCTTCAGAAAGCCGCGGTCGTCGAGCCAGCCGCGGAACAATTGGGGCCACTGGGCGACGGAATAGGACCAGGGACGCACGCCGAAGCCGTGGCCGCCGTCAGTGAAGATGAGCAATTCGACGGGCACGTTCGATTTTTTCAAGGCCAGGTAGAAGGTGGGCAGGAATTCGGAGATATTGGGGCGGTCGCCGGAGGCACAGAGTAAGAAGGTCGGCGGCATGTCCTTGGGGGGTGTCCAGGTATCGGCGCGCCAACTTGCAGGCATGCCGGGGTAGGCGAAGCCGACGAAATTAGGGCGGGAGTCGAGGCGGTCAAGCGGGTCGGCGGCGGGGACGGAGGTGGCGTTGCCGGAGTCGTCCGCAGTGATGAGGTCGGCAGCGACTTCGCCGCCGGCGGAGAAGCCGATGATGCCGACGTGGTTGGGATTGATGTTCCACTCGGCAGCGCGGCTGCGAATAAGACGGATGGCGCGCTGGGCGTCAGCGGCGGCGTGGGTGGCGACGGTGTAAGGCTGGGGAGTGCCGGCGGGAGTGCCGAGGTCGCGCGCGAGACGGTATTTTAAAACGAAGGCGGCGACACCGTGGTCGGCGAGCCATTTGGCGAGGTCATAGCCCTCGCGATCCACGGTGAGGAACATGTGGCCGCCGCCCGGGGCGATGATGACGGCGCAGCCGGTGGCCTGGTCTTTTGCCGGCAGGAAGGGGGTAATGGAGGGATTGTGGATGTTGTAAACGACGGAGAAAACAATGTCCGGCTCCTGGCGGTAGCCGACAATTTCGACTTTGTCCTTATAGGCTTCGGAACCGGGCGCACCTTTGGGCCAGAGAAGAATTGAGGGCGGATGCGCGGGTTCGGCGGGTGGGGTGGTGGGTATGGGCGGCCCGCCGGCGGAGAGGTTTTGTGGAAGGACGCTGGCGGCGGGGACTGCCGGGGCGGGCGATTGCGCCTGGGCAAACGCCGGGGCAACGAGCAACGAGCCGAGCAGCGGGAGAACGTGGAGGAGGGGGGAGGGGTATTTCATGGGGTGTTTAAGTAATATAAGAAATTTTTCGTTGGGGTAAAATTCCGCGCAATCAAGGCGGAGAGGCGGGGACAGTCACAACGGAAAGGGGCGGCGGAGTGGCCGAGGGGTCAACTTCGAGGCGGAGGGCGTCATACATGACTTCGGGGGGCACGTTGATGGAGAGAGGGTCAGCGGGGGCGGGGAGGGCGTTGGCAAAGCCGAGAGTGATCTCATTGGTGCCGGATTTGAGCAGGCTGGCGTCGAAGGGGAGATAAGCTACGCTGTAATTGCTGTCGGAACTGCCGCTGCGGTAGCCGGCGGTGCCGGTTTTGGGCAATTGGAGGTCGGAAATCTGGTGGCCGTTGACCTTGACCTGAAAATTGGTGAATGACTGGCCGGAGTTGGAATCGGTGGCGCCGGTGGAGTGAGGGTCAACGGAAGTGAAGCCGATGGTCAAGGTGGCGGTGCCCGTGAGCGGTTGGGGTGCGTTGAACTGGATGGTCCAGTAAGGCTTTTTGTTGTAGAGGGCGAATTGAGCGAAGTTCCAATCCCGGCTTTCCTGGCTTTGGCCGACAACAAAGGTTACGTCGTTGGGGAAGTCCTTCAGGTAGTTGACGAAATTTTCGAAATGGCGGTAGTTGGCGCCGTTTTTGAATTCGAAGGCGAGGCGGTCGGCGGTGCCGATTTGCCAGAGGGTCTGCCCGTGGCGGACGGGATGCCAGACGATGTCGCCGACAGTGTTGGAGCCAGCCTGGACTTGCACGGGATGGTTGAGATGCAATTCCTCGAACTGATTTCCGCCGATGAAGGTGAGTTGATAGACGCCGGGGCGGACTTTGGGGATGGAGAAGTTGCCCTGGGCGTCCACTTGGGCCCAATAGTCATAGCCTTTGAGGACTTGCGCCCAAGCTTCATTGACGGGCGAGAGGATGGCCCAGGTGCCATTGGCGCCGTCGGTGAGGGAGAACTTGTCGCCAGCTTCGTGGTAGAGCGGGGCAGGCGGGAGGCTGGCGCCGCCGGCCATGGTGAGGTGACCGTTGACGGTGCCGCGGTCGAGCGGGTAGTCGGGGTTTTTAAGCCAGGCGTAGGGCCATTGGGCGATTTCAGCAGCGGCGCGGTTTTTGGCGTCAGCCCAGAGCGCGTCCACGGAGCCGCCTTTGTTAAAATAGACGAAGACGGGTCCGTAGAGCTTGTTCCAGATTTCGCCGTTGGCGAAGCTAAGACCGCGAGTGCCGAAGTGACCGCCGACAAACATGCTGAGGAGGGTGTTGCCCATGTGGACCGTCAGTTCCTGTTTGAAGGGACCGCCGCCGATGCCCTCATTGCTGGGAATGATCATCCACATGCCGTAACCGTTACCCGCCAGGCCGTGGACATGGTGGTCGAAGTTGTAGGCGGAGTTGTTATACTTGGTGTAGATGCTGCCGTCTTCTCGGAGGGTGGTGACATCCTGCAACTGGCGCACCATGGAGGAGATGGTGTAGGGGCCGGTGCGGTCATCGTCCACAACATGATTGGTAAAGATGCCGGTGCCGGGAGCACCGAGGAGGACGAAGCGGGTTTCGCCGATGCCGCCGGCGGCCATGGTGGCGTCGTGGCGGTAGATGGCGTAGAGGTAGAAGCCGCGTTGACCACGGGGCATGACGACGTGCATCTCGACGTGAAAGGGCAGGTCGCCAGGCTCGGCGATGTACGCGACCTCGGCGAAGTCGGGGCCGGGGTTGAGGATGCGGCCAGCGGCGCCGGCGACGGGGTAAATGCGGTCGCCACCGATGTCGAAATACAAGGCGCGCTTCTGGTCGCTTAACTCGGTTTCCTGGCCGTGGTCCTTATACTTGATCGAAATACCCTCGCCATTGCGGGCGGGCTGGCCATCGCCGCGCTGGGCGCCCGTTTTCGCGAGGGTGAGGGAGATGAGGCCGTTATCGAGGACGAAGGTGGCGCCGGTATCGGTCACGGTGGCCGGCGGGGTGTCGGCGGCCAGAAGCGAAGAAGTCGCGGCAACCAAGCACCAGAGCCATGGGTTGAACCAGCGCATGAATGACATCTGAATTGAGGGTGGCGTCTCTCCTCCAACGCGGGCAATCCAGCGTTTGCGGGGTGGGGCGGAAAGTCAATCCTGACCGGGCAGGCAGGTTTTCCGGATGCTGGGGTTGGAATGGGCCGGTTAAGAGAAGAAACCGTGGCGGGGCGGCGGAAACCGGTTAGTTGCGGGGAGGTTTGTGCGCTTCGTAGGCTTTGAGCTGATTGTTCAGCGAGGCGATCATGGCGGTTTGATTGCCGTTGGCGTTGAGGGCCGTGGCGCGGTCCAGCGCGAGGTGTACTTGGACGATGGCGTCGTTAAAGTCGCCGGTCTCGGCTTCGGCGGCGGCGAGGGTGGCGTAGCTTTCGATGTGCTGGAATTTGTCAATGTCGCCGGCTTGCTGGGCGAGGGCGAGGGCGGCGGTGCCGTTGCGGATGGCAGCGTCCGGAGTGGTGGCGAGGATGAGGGCCAGGTTGTTCAGGATGAAATAATTATTGGGTTCAAGGGCGAGCGCCTGGTTGTAGAGCTTGACGGCATCGGCATATTTGCCGTCATGCGCAGCGACGCTACCTTCCTCGGTGAGGATTTGGGCCTGGGCTTCGGGGGAGAGGAGGGTGATGGCCAGTTTCAACATGTCGGGATTGACGTCGGTCTGGCCAGACTGGCGGACGAGTTCGACGAAGTTGAAGAGCGAGTCCATCTGGAGATGGCGGATGCCTTTTTCGGTGGCTTCCTTGAGACAGGCAGTGATCTGGTTGAGGACCTGGGTGTGGTCATTGGCGAGGGCGAAATCAATGGCGAGGTCCACGCGGTCCACGAAGGGGATTTTATCCGCCTGGTCGAGGTTGTCGTGGATGGTCTGCATGGTGGCGTTGAAGGCGTCAACCTGGCCGCGGCCCTGCTGGAGGCGACCGAGGGCAATGAGGGCGGGGAGGTAATTGGGATACTGGGCGAGGTCGGCGCGGAGCTGGGTTTCAGCCTGGTCAGAGAGGCCCTCGGACATGAGGTATTGCGCGACGCGGACGCCGGCTTCCTGCGGAGTTTGGTCGAGCGCGACTTCGAGGAGCATGACATACTGGCCTTTAAGCTGGCCGTCCTGGGGCAGACGGTAAGGGAGAGGCTGCAACCAGACAGGAATTTTGCCGGAGTGGAGCAATTGCCAGATGAAAGAGTCGGTGGGGGTTTCGTCTTTGAGCCGGCGGCCGCGCCAGAGCTTGGCATACTCATCGGCAAACGGGTCCCAGGAATAGATGGCGATGTCGGTGACGCCGTATTGCTTGACGAGTTTCAGGGCCTCGTCTTCCGAGCCGGCGCTGTAGATGGAGGCGACCTTTTTCAAGCCGTCAATATTTTCCCAGTAGAGAGTGCCCAGGCCCTTGAAGCCGCCGAAATACGTCATCCAGGTGGTGGTGGTGGGGCCGCTGACGATGACGCCGGGGTCGTTGCCGAGGCGGGCACGGATGCGCTGGGAGGCGTCGCGGGTGATCACCTGCGTCAAGTCGAGCATGGTGACGGGGTATTTGAAGGAGAAGTTGAACCACTGCCAGGAGGTGAAGAGCGGGTAGGGCAGCACGATGACGGCGAGAAAAATGCCGGAGATGACCTGGCGGGTGGTGGTCCACTTGAAGCCCTGGCCGGCGCGGAGGGTGACAAGGGCGACAGTGGCGAGGACGCCGACCCACAAGGCGCAGTCAATCCCCAGCCAGCGGATTTGCTTGAAGGCCAGAATCATCACGAGACCGGCGGGGAAGACTGCGGCAATCAGCAACGCCTTCCAGGGGCGGGCGAGGTCGGGCCTGGCCTCGATGGCGAGGGGTAGCACCAGGAGCAGGACCATCGTCACTCCGTCGGGGATCAGGCACAGCATGTGGATGATGGGGGAGACTTGATCGGTGGCTTTATTGAGAGCTTCGGCGGTGGCGTTTTGCCAGTCGTAGCCGAGGGCGTCATTTAACCAGCCATTCTTGCTGTATTGCCAGATGATGGCGTAATACACGCCGTGAACGAACCACCAACCAATGCCGACCAGGACAATGCGGATAACCCACCACAGGATTTTGGCGGATTTAAACTCGTCATTGCGCCAGAGCAGCATGATGACAAGAAAGACCACCACGGGGATGAGGCTGATGCCCATGGCGATCTCGATCCAGGAGAGGTAGGAGAGCTGCCGGGCGAGGCTGCGGAACTCGATGATGTAGTCGGTGTGCAGCGACCAGAGGAAATAATCCGGGATGACGAAAAAGCTTTTGGCGTAGCCCAGGGTAGCCGGGTGCAGGAGGATGGCGACGGGGATGGTAGCGACGAGCACGAAGTCCAACACGAGACCGGCAAAATTTGGGAAGGTGAACGGGGAATTATTGGCGCTATCGTCCTCGTCGCGGAGAGTAAGCAGCGTGGCGGATTTGGCGGAGACGGGGGAGTTTTGGACGGGAAGTTTCCAGGCATGGAGAAACTGGCAGAGGCGGCAGATGATGTCGCCCGCGCCGAGCCAGGACAGGGCGAAGAACGGGTGGTTGACCTCGAGCCGCCAGGAGAAGTTGGACGGCATATACTCGAGGGCGTAGAAAAAGAGGCTGGTGCAGCAGCCGGCGATGCCCCAGAGGCGCCAGAGGGTGGGGTCAGGTTTCCAGGGGGATTTGGGGTTCAGGCTGCGCCCGAGCCACCCGGTGCCGACCAGGGCGGCCAGGCCAACGCCAATCATGGCGGGCACGACGGAGGCGGCACTGATCCACAACGCCATGCCGCCGAAAATGGCGGAGAGGATAAACCAGCATTTGGCCTGACGGCGTTCAGGCAGCCAGAGCCAGAGCGGTTTGTCGACCGGGCTGAGGCGGTCGGGTTTTTCCACGGGGGTGCGGATCCAGCCGGCTCCGGCGGCCACGAGAAAGAGAACCATGCCCAAATCGTAGGAGGCGGCGAGCCCATGGTGGTCAAGATAACCGACGATGGAAAATTCGTAATACGGGTAAACAACGACAAAACCGGCGGCCAGGAGGGAGGCGGCCATGGCGCCGAAACGCCGGGCCACCAGCGGCACGACAAATAACATGAACACGACCAGGCAAAAAGTGTTGGCCCACGGCATGGCCCACATCAGGCCCTGGACCCAGGTTGCTCCAGTAGCCTTGGAGTAAATCCAGCCCAGAGCCGCGGAGACCCAGTGCAATGAGGAACTCCAATGAACATCGCGGCCATCGGGGGGGTTGTCGTAATCGGTGTGGCGGACGCGGATGCCTTCCTTGCCGGCGACCATGCGCTGGGTCTGCATGATCCAGTGGTAGCCGTCGGTACCGATGGCGGGCACGACCAGCTTGTTCTGGTTGCCATAGTAGCCGGTGATGGAATGGGGGTCGGGGATGAGGGCGGGGGCGCCGCCGACACCGGAATTGGTCACCAAGTCAATCGTGCGCAGGCGGGCGTAGCCATCAATGCCGATGAAAACCAGGGCGAGGAACAGGGCGAAGATCCAGGCGTTGCGGATGAAAAAGGGCAGGCGCTCCGTTTCGGGTTCAGGTTCCCGCACTTGCGGTGTGGTCGCGGTGATGACCGATTCGCCGGTTGGGGCGGCGGGGGTGTTATTCTGCTTTTTCATGCGTCGAGGAAGACCGGGCTGCCAGCGGTCCGGGTGCGGGCTGCTGACAAAACAAAAACCCGCCACTGCCTGGAATGGCGGGCTGGGGATGGAGGATGGTGCGGGAAAAAATACAGTTTCCCGTCATCTGCGGAAGTAGCTGAAAATAGGGAGATTACGCAAGCGGAAAAGGCCGGGCGGGGAAGGTCCGGCACGGGGTTTGGGCGGCCGGGGGGAAATTGGACGGGGTTTTGGGACGTTGGGACAGAGGTGGAGGGGTGGGAGTTCCGTGAACGGGAGGGGATTACTTGAATTCGGCGGCAAGTGCGGCCAAGCTGGGTGCATGGCGGAAACTGTTGCCGAATGGTTTTGGGGCATAGTGGCTCTTTATGGCCTTGGGGGGGTTGTTTTCACTGTTCCCTTTGTGACACGCTGGGTGGGACTGCTGGATGCGAGTGCGCGGACGGGGAGTTTGGGGTTTCGGGTAATGATTGTGCCGGGATGCGTGGCGCTATGGCCGATACTGGCCTGCAAGACTTGGCGCGCGTGGCAGGGCCGCTATGTGCCGCCGGTGGCGGAGAAGCCGGTGGCGCCGTCGCGTCTGCGCCAGATGCACCGATGGGCCTTCCGTGTGCTGGCCGTGCTGGTGCCGCTGGTTTGCCTGGCGGCGTTGATCACCCGGCCACCGGAGACGCCGGTATCGCCGGATTGGAAAGACGGGAAGATTTTTCCGGACGTGCTATCGCGCCATACAGTGGTGGGATTGCCGGTTACTGTGGAGTTGCGGGCTGAGGGGAGTAGCCGGCAGGCATTGCTGAAGGTCGCACAGACACTGACGGAGCCGGTGGTGGCGCTTTACTGGAGTCGAACTGCGGCGACGGACGGACTGCCGCGGGATGCGGTATTTGTGGGTTCGGTGTGGGGGCCGGCGGATTTGCCAATGATGCTGCCCGCGGAGGCGGCGGACAATCCGGGGGCGTTGTATTTCCTGAGTCTTTCGGGCGAGCAGCAATTGTTGGCGACGCTGCCGCTGGCGAAAAAATAAAACCATGGCGCACGCATACCAAGCGGTAGGATGGAACCGGCAGAAGCGCCGGTATGATGGCGTGCTGGCAGCGGCGCTTGGGCTGGGATGGCTGGCGTATGGCCTAACGATTTTCCTGCACGCGCCGGGCACGACGCCGGAAACGTTGCTCATTCGGTTGACCGCAGTGTCGGCGCTGGTGCTGCTGCATGTGATACTGGCCATTGGGCCGCTGGCGCGACTGGATGCGCGGTTTCTGCCCTTGCTGTATAACCGGCGGCATCTGGGGGTGACGATGTTTTGCCTGTGCCTGGTGCACGGGGTATTTGCGACGATCCAGTTTCACGCCGGGGGCAACCTGAACCCGTTGGTTAGCCTGTTAATTTCGTATCGGCAGGATTACACGTCGTTTTTGGAGACGCCGCGCTACCTGGCGCATTTTCCCTTCGAGATTTTCGGACTGGCGGCGCTGGGGATATTTTTCTTCATGGCGGTGACGAGTCATGATTTTTGGCTGAGCAACCTGGGGCCGTCGTTTTGGAAGACCATGCACCTGGGCGTTTATGCCGCCTACGGGCTGGTGCTGGCGCATGTATTTTACGGGGCATTGCAGTCGGAGCGGAATCCCTTTTATCCGGTGGCGCTGGGAATGGGTTTTGCGGTGCTGGTGACGCTGCATTTGGCGGCGGCGCGGCAGGAGCGAAAGCGCGACGGGGAAAGGATCGCGGCAGCGGCGGACGGCTATGCGCGGGTGGCGGGAGTGGCGCAACTTCAGGAAGGCCGCGGGCATATCATTATGCTTGGAGGAGAGCGGGCGGCGCTGTTTTTAAAGGAAGGCCGAGTGTATGCGCTGTCGAATGTCTGCCGGCATCAAGGCGGACCGCTGGGGGAAGGCCGCATGGTGGACGGCTGCCTGACCTGCCCGTGGCACGGTTACCAGTATCGCGTGGAGGACGGATGCAGCCCGCCGCCGTTTTCGGAGGTAGTGCCGACGTATGCGGTGAAGATCATTGGGGAGGACGTATATGTGAATCCGAAACCGTTGGCATGGAAGCAGACATCGGCTGGGGAGAAGATTGCCACGGACTTGACCATGGCGGCGAGCACGGAGGAATTTTACATTGGCTGGCAGCCGAAAATGGCCCGTGGACTCGGGCGCAGGAGCGGTCGGGTGGGTGCGGCGCTGCTGGCGGTGATTCCGGCGACGATGTTAGCCGTGGCGTGGTGGCAGAATCCGGTGGACGCGGGCGGATTTGAGTTCGGCGTCGAGCGGACTTTTACCGGCGTGCTGCATGAGCATCCCGTGCCCATGCTGGAAGTGAAAGCCACGCCAGCGGCGGGGGGATTTAATTTTATTCTGTTGGGCGCGGGAAAATTTGCCGCGCCGGAGGCAGTGCATGAGCATGACGGGCAGGCCGTAAAATTCCAGGGCAGCCTCATTTACCGTAACGGCGTGGCGATGATTGAAATGAACCAGCCGGCGTCGCTGGAAGTGTTGAAGACGACGCCAACGCCGGCGTCGCAGTCCCCGGTGGTGAACCTAGGCAAGACGGCGCTCGTGGGCGAGCTCGTGGATACGAAGTGCTTCTTTGGCGTGATGCGTCCGGCCACGGGGAAAGTGCATCGGGCGTGCGCCATTCGCTGCCTGAGTGGGGGAGTGCCGCCGGGCCTGCTGGTGCGGGACGCCTCGGGCAACGGCGAAGTCGTGCTGCTGGCGGGGCCGACGGGGCAGCCGTTGAATTTTGACGTGGAGCTGGCGGCGCGGACGATTCGCGCGGCGGGCGAACTGGAAATGCACAGCGGGACACCGGTGCTGCGCGTCACCTCGCTGTCGCTGGCGGACTAACGCTCGAGGGAGCGCCGGGGGACAAACCAATAGCCGGCGAGCGTGGGCATGACGAGGAGGTTG
>CAZDAQ010000039.1:0-20509 GCA_964503425.1 uncultured Opitutales bacterium | reverse complement strand
CCTCGTCACCGCCGCCCTCTCCGCCGCCGGCGCGTGAGTCAGTGTTTTTTACTTCGCGCGTATTCTATTCTTAATCTTGCCGAATAACGCTCCAAAAACCGCCCCGAACACGCACCACACCAGAATGGCTGTGGGCAGCATCAGGTACGTTTTGACGAAATTATTGCTCCCAAGCAAAAACTCAAAAATTCCCGAAATCGGCATCGAAGATATGGCAACGAAAAAGAAGACTGGCGGGAAATCAATCCATTCGTTTGGTCTCGGACTCCAAAACCATTCGGATTTCACCCAGAAAACCGCAAATACGACTAGAAAGAGCGCGGTCCCAAGGGCGGATCCTTTCAGCCAATAGGCCCGCCGTCGTCTGCTGGCATACAAGCCGAAGATAACTGTCAGTTCTAGGACGGAAAATACAAAATTAACCACGGTCGCTTCATCGGTATACATGGCGGAAAGTCAGATTGATCAGGCCTAATGACTACCATTCAGACCAGCCTCCACTCATAACTGCAACTTAATCCCCCGCCTTAAATACGTCGGCACATCCAAATCCTCGCCCTCGAAGAAATTGCGCTCCGTCTGGTCGAAGTAGCCGCGCTGCTCCTCCTTGTCCACGAAGTGAAACTCGTTCTGTTCGTCTGTCTCCGTCTTCGCGCCTTTGCCGCCCTTGAGCTTCGAGGCATGCACCGCACGCGCCGCCGCCGCGTTGGTCGAGGTCTCCGTGGTGAACAGTACCGGAGCGGCCTCGCCGCTGGCATCCGTGACCGTCATCACCGGCGTCGCCGGCGTCTCCGCCCGCAGCCCCGGGGGCGCCTGCCGTCGCGGCGGCAGCTTCGAGCTGATGTCCGTCCCGCCAATCACGCAAATCTCCAGCTTCCCGCCCATGCGCTCGTCAATCACCGCGCCCAGCACCGTCTGGTCCCGGCTGCAAAATTTCTCCGCGATCGCGCCTACGATCTCGTTTACCCGCGTCAGGCTCAGCTCCGGCCCGCCCACGATGTTCACCAACAGCCGGTCCGCCCGGCGCGACAATTCCGGCGTGTGCAGCAGCGGGCACAGCATCAAATCCTGCAACGCCTCCGCCACGCACTCCGGCCCGCTGCCGTGCCCGAGGCCGAACAGCGTCTTCCCGCCGCGCGGGGCAAACGCCCGCCGCAGCGTCGCCAGGTCCAGATTGATCAGCCCGGTGTGGAACAGCATCGCGCTGATCGAGCGGATCGCCCGGCTCACCCACGCGTCCGCCTGGGCGAAGGCATCCAGCACCGTCGCCTCCGCGTTCAAATGCTGCAGCAGCAAATCGTTCGGCAGCGGGATCACCGCGTCGCAGTTCTGCCGCAGCTCCACCAGCGCCTGCTCGGCGATCTGCCGCCGCCGCGCCCCTTCGGTGGAAAACGGCAGCATCACAAACGCCACCACCACCGCCCCGGCCTTCGTCGCCGCCTGCGCCACCACCGGCGCGGCCCCGCTCCCGGTGCCACCGCCGAGTCCCGCAAGGATGAACACTAAATCCATCCCCTGCAAAATTTTGGCGATGCGGTCAATGTCCGCCTCCGCCGCCTTGCGCCCCGCCTCCACTTCGCCACCCGTGCCCGCCCCGCGCGTCAGCCCGCGCCCAATCAGCATCTTCTCCGCCAGCGGCGAGGAGTTCAGCGCCTGCGCGTCCGTGTTCAGCGCCACCAGGTGCAGCCGCGCCGCGGCGTCATCCAGTTGCAGCCGGTCCACCGCGTTCGTGCCCGCGCCGCCGACGCCGATGATCTTCACCCGCAGGGAATCTTCCGGCAGGTTGCCCGGCATCACCGAGTCCGCCGGCGGTGGTTGTGAGGTTGGTTCGCTCATGGTTGGAAAGGGAAAGGGTTTGAAGGTTTCTCAGGAGGAAATGCCCACCAGGTTCGCCAGCCGCCCCAGGATGCCGCCGGGCTTGGCGCCTGCGCCTTTCGCACTCTCGTGCTCCGGCGCGTTCAACGCAAACAGCAGCAGCCCCACCGCCGTGCTGAACTCCGGCCCGCGCAACGACTCCGTCAGCCACGGCGCCTCCGCCGCCCGCCGCACTGGCAGGCCGAGCACCCGCTGCGCCAGCTCCTCAATCCCCGGCAGCCGCGACGTGCCACCCGTCAAAATCACGCCTCCCGCCACGTCTGCGGGCGTAAGCAGCGGCCCCAGCCGCTTCTTCACTATCGTGAACAGCTCTTCGAGCCGCGCCTCGATAATCTGGCAAATCGTCACCCGCGGAATGTAACGGTCCCCCACGGTTTTGTCCCCGACCATCCACACCTTCTCCTGCCGCACTTTCGCATCCGGCGCCGCCTGCCCGAAGCTGATCTTTACCTTCTCCGCGTGCCGACGGTTGATGCGCAGTCCCAGGCTCAGGTCGTTCGTCAAATGGTCTCCACCCACGGGTATCACCCCCGTCGCCACAATGTGCCCCTGCCGGTAAAGCGCGTAGTCCGTCGCCCCGCACCCGATGTCCAGCGCCAGCGCCCCGATCTTCTTTTCGCTCTCCGGCGTCACCGCGTTCGCCGCCGCCACGCTCGACACAATCAGGTCCTTCACCTCGAGGCTGTTGTAGCCGTTCACCAAATGAATCGCATTGCCCAGCCGCGCCTCGTCCCCCGTCACCGTCCAAAAGCCAATCTCCAGCTTTTCCCCCTGCATGCCCTCGGGCTGCGCAATCAGCCGCCCGTCCAGCTTGAACGGATTGCGAATGTGGTGGATCGCCAGCCGCCCCGGCGGCAGTTCCTTCTTCCGCGCCTCGTCCACCAGCCGCTTCAAATCACTCGCCCGCACCCGGTTGTCCGACGCGCTCACCGTCACCGCCCCCGTCTGGTAAAACCCGTCCAGGTGCCCGCCCGATTGCGACAAAAACGCCACGTCCGCCTGCGCCCGCGCGTTCTGCTCCGCCGCCAGCAGCGCCGCGTGCGTGCAATGGCACGCCGACATGAAGTCGAGGATGTCCCCCTTCTTCACGCCCAGCGAGGAGGCCTGCCCCACGCCCAGGATGTTCAAACGCTCCCCGGGGAATATCTCCCCGAGCAGGACCACCACCTTGGAGGTCCCGATGTCAATCGCGGCAACAATTTGCGGTTCGCTCATGGAGTAAAGGAATTGCGGACGTTGGTTCTGGCTAAAGTTGTGGCGGCATACGCGGGTGTCGGGTGGGTCGTCGCGGCGTGCGCGGGCACATGCGCCGCCGGCTTGGGTGGCGCGGGCGCGGCGGCCATCTTCACCACCGCCTGCTGGTCGAAGGACAAATCCACCCCCTGCGCGAGAATCTGCTTGTCGTGCAAGTCCTGCGCAATCAGCGCCAGCCGCTCCAGTTGCTTGTGAAAGTCATGCGCCAGGAACACCACCTCGCCCATGTCCCGCGACCGCACCTTCAGCAGCGACAAGGGCGCCTGCGGCCGCGCGTCGAAGTCGCTCACATCCACCACCGTCCACCCCGCCGCCAGTTGCGGCACGTTCGCCTTCGCCTGCGTCAGCAAATCCTCGATCACGCCCACGCCCACGGCCGGCTTGAATCCGCCCGCCGGCAGCGCCTGCAGCTTCTCCCCGGCCACCCACGGCAGGCCGTGGATAAAATCTTCGGGGTAAAGCGTCCCCGCGTAAATCGTCCCGTCCTTCGCCACCAGGTAAGGCTTGTAACCTCCCGCCCCGTCGCCCACCGCCAGCCGCAGCACCGGCACCCGCTCCGATACGCGGATGCGCAGCGTGTCCGGCAGCGCCCGCTCGACAAACGCCTCCCGCACCTGCGTCGTTCCCAGCAAATGCTTCCGCAGCGCGAACAGGTCGTATTGCGGCAGCGCGTCCCCGTTCTTCAGCCCCAAAGTCTCCCGCGCCCATTGTTCCGTCAGCACCCCGTCGGTTTGAAAATCCACCTGCGCCAGCTTTGCGTCCGCGTCCACCGCGTGCCACTGCGCGGGATGGTTCCGGTAAAGTTTCCACCCCCACACGCCCAACGCCCCCAATCCCGCCACCATCCCCAGCGTCACCGCCACGCCCAGCCCGCGGATGATCCGCTTGCGCCGCGCCACCGGCGACAGCGCGCGCCCCGCCGCACGCTGGCCGATTTCCTGCCAGGTCCGCAAGCCGGGAGGCTGGGGTCGCATCAAGGGTTTTTTCATGAGGTCAAAAAGTTATCACGCCGCCGCGCACGCCGCGGTGAAGCGCGCCAGCGCCGGCCCGGCCATCGCGCGCACCAGTGTTCCAAATGCATAGCCGCGGCACGATGCGCTCTTCGGCAGCAGGCTTGTCGGCGTCAGGCCCGGCAGCGTGTTGATCTCCAGAATCACGGCGCCCCCGTCTGCCGGCAACATAAAGTCCACCCGCGCAAAATCCCGGCACCGGCACGCTGCAAACGCCCCCTCCGCCGCCTCCGCAACGACCTTGGCCAGCTCTTCCTCCACCGGCGCAGGAAAGAGATACTCCGTCATCCCGGCGGTATACTTGTGCTGGTAATCATACACTCCCCCTTTGGGCCGGATCTCCACCAGCCCCAGCGCCCGCCCATGCAGCACGCCGACCGAAATCTCCCGCCCCTGCACCCAGGGTTCAACCATCCACCGTCCCGTTCCAAGTTTGCGCAAAGTCGCCACCAATTCCTCCGCGTTGTGAATCCGGTGCAGCCCCACGCTGCTGCCCTCGCCCACCGGCTTAATGATCAGCGCCTCGCCGAGCAGCGAAATGATCTTCGCCGCCTCCGGCGGCTTTTCCCCGGTAAACACCACCTGCGGCAGCACCGGCCAGCCCGCCGACACCAGGATGTTTTTCGTTTGCACCTTGTCCATGCACAGCCGGCTCGCTTCCGGCCCGCAGCCCGCGTAGGCGATGCCCCTCGCTTCCAGCGCCGCCTGCAAGCTGCCGTTCTCCCCCCACCCGCCATGCAGTGCCGGAAACACCACGTGCCGCGCCGCCTTCAGTCCTGCCGGCAATTCGCTCCCCGCCAGTTCGTAAAGTTCCACCGCCAGCCCTTCCTTCTCCAGCGCCTTCGCCACTTCGCGCCCGGATACCAGCGACACCTCCCGCTCCGGGGAATCGCTCCCGCAGAGCACCGCGATCACCGGCCCGTCTGTTGCGCTCATCGTCACGACAGCACCTCCTCCCAGCTTGTGCCGAGCAACAACACTTCCGGCTCGAGTACCACCCCGCGCTTCGCCCGCACTTCCTCCCGCACCTGGCGCGCCAGCGCCAGCGTGTCCGTCGCGGTCGCCCCGCCACGGTTGATGACAAAGTTCGCGTGCATCTTCGAAATCTCCGCCGCCCCCACGCTCCGGCCCTTCAATCCCAGCTCGTCCAGTATCCGCCCCGCGTGTCCCCCGGGCGGGTTCTTGAACAGGCATCCCGCGCTGCGCTCGCGCGGCTGCGTTGCTTTTCGCTGGGTGGAGAAACCTTCCATCCGTTTCCTTATATCTTCCGGGTCCCCGTGCCCCGTCGCCTGGAACAGCGCCCCGGTCGCAATCGCCCCGAGCAACTCCGTGCACTGCCGGTATTCCGCGTGAAACTCCGCCCGCGGCAGCCGCCGGATTTCCCCCTCCGCCGTCGCAAACTCCACCACCTCCACCACGTCGAAAATCCACCCGCCCATCGCCCCGGCGTTCATCCGCAGCGACCCGCCCACCGACCCCGGAATCCCCTCGAGAAACTCCAGTCCCGTCATCCCGTTCCGCGCGGCATAGCCGCACAACTCCTTCAGCCGCACTCCCGCGCCCGCCCACACCAGCCGCGGCCCGTCCAGCCGCAAATGCCCCCAGTGCGCGTGCGCCAGCCGAATCACCAGCCCCGCGTAACCCGCGTCAGCGACAATCAAATTCGAGCCGCGCCCCAGGCAAAATGACGGCACCCCCGCCGCCCGCGCCGCCGTCAGCAGCTTCGCCAAATCCGGCGCATTCGCCGGCTCCGCGTAATACTTCGCCGGGCCGCCCACCCCCAGCGTCGTCTTCGGCGCGAGTGGCTCATCGCGGCTCAGCAGCGTCTCTGCATGGAGGCGCGGGCGTAATACATCGAACCAGTCAAGGGCGTCGGTGGTATGGGTCACAGTTGTGGTTGGGATCAAAAAGTCAAGAGCCAGGCTCCCCGTAAAGGCTGCGGCGAACTCGTCAATGTCGCCCGCCCCTACGAAAACCAGCGTGGTTTCTTCCGTGGCCTCGGTTAAGGCCCGCGTCAGCGCGGGTTCAAGCGCCTCGAAAGATTCGTATTCCGCAAAGCATTTTCCGCGCGCAGCTGCCGCCGCGGTTATCACCGCCGTTGCGCCGCCCGGCTCCGGCGCTTCGCTCGCCGCATACACGGGCAGCAGGAAAACCCGGTCCGCACCCGCCAGCGCCTCGGCAAAGGCCGGCGCAAACTGCCGCGTGCGCGAGTAACGGTGCGGTTGGAACACCGCCACCAGCCGTCCCGTGTGCCGCGCCCGCAGGCTGCGCAGCAACGCTGTGATCTCCGTCGGATGGTGCGCGTAGTCCGCATAGACGGTCAGCCCCGGACGCCGCGCCAGCACGTCCTGCCGCCGCCGCACCCCGCCGTAGCCCGTAAAAGGGAAAGGCGCCAGTTCGCCCAGCGCCGCCTGCGCCGCCGCCAGCGCCGCCGCCGCATTCGCCGCGTTGAATTCCCCGCCCAGCGGCACCTGAATCTGCTGTTTCGGGAACACCCCGTTCAGCGTCAGCTCCTGCGCGGCGCCATCGTCGCTTTTCACCTTCACATTAAAATCTCCCGCCGGGCCGAACGTGCGGAACGGCGTGCCCGCCGCCTCCGCCAGCCGCCGCAACCGCGCGCACCCCACCGGAATCAGCACCAGTCCGCGCGTCCGGCGGAACAGGTTGGTAAACGTCGCCTCCAGTTCCCCCTCGCTTCGGTAGCGGTCCGCATGGTCCCAGTCAAAATTCACCGCCACCGTGATCTCCGGCGCGAACCCGTCTATCGTCCCGTCGCTCTCGTCAATCTCCGCCGCCACCCAGGGCGTTTCCGCGTGCCGCGAGGGCGGCGTTTCCGGGTCCGCAAACAACGCCCCGAGCAAATACCCGACATCTTGCCCCGTCGCGCGCAACGCGTGGATCAGCAGCGCCGTCGTCGTCGTCTTCCCGTGGCTCCCTACTACCGCAATCAACCGCCGCCCGCGCACCGCCTCCGCCAGCATCTCCCCGCGCCGCAGCGTCCCCACGCCCTGCGCCCGCGCCGCCATCAGCAGCGGATGCTCCGGCGCAATCGCGCTCGAATAGACCACCCGCGATACTCCCGCGGGCAGCTCCGTGCACGGCGCAAACCCGATCCCCCGCCGCTCCAGCCACCGCCGCACCGGCTCCCGCAAATGGTCGTCATGCCCCCGCACCGCGCACCCCGCCTCCGCCAGATATAACGCGAGCGGCGCCATTCCCATGCCGCCCAGGCCGAGGAAAAATACGCTTTCGGGACGTTCGCTCATGTTTTGTGATAAAAATCGGGCCAAAGAAAACCTACGCCGTCGCGGTCATCTCATCGGTGGCAAATTGCCGGCCTTCCACCGCCAGCGCCTCCAAATCATGCAGCAGCACGTCCAGCGAGTTCGAGCGCTCCATCCGCTCGAGGTTCCGGCAGAACGCCTCCAGCAGAAATTCGTTGTAAATCAACTCCAGCACCTCCGCCAGCAGCCGCTCCATCTCCTTCGCGTCCAGCACCAGCCCGCCGCCCTGCCGCTCAAAGCACCGCGCATTCTCCCACTGGTGGTTGTCCGCCGCGAACGGATACGGCACCAGCACCGCCGGCAGCCGGCACTGCACAAACTCCGCCAGGCTCCCCGCCCCCGCGCGCGACACCGCCAGGTCCGCCGACGACAGCAGCCCCGCCATGTCGTCGCAAAATGGCAAAAATCGCGCCACCATCCGCCGCCCGCCCGGCCCGGCGCATTCCCGCAAATCCTCGGGATGCTTCCCCAGCCCCGTCACGCACACCACGTTCACCCCCCGCGCCGCCAGCGCCGGAAAATTCTCCGTCACCCACCGGTTGAACGATTGCGCCCCCTGGCTCCCGCCCAGCACCAGCAAGACCGCCCCTTCCGCCGGCAAACCCAGCCGCGCCCGCGCCGCCTCCCGCGCTTCCCTCCGGATTTCCTGCCGCACCGGAAACCCGCAATGCCGCAGCGCCTGCGGCGGCAGCCCGCGCAGCCTCACCCCTGGCGGCAGGTAAATTCGCCGCGCGAAACCGCTCAGCATCCGCACCGCCCGCCCGGGCCGCCGGTTCGCCTCGTGCAATACCAGCGGGATCCCCATCAAATATGCCGCCAGTGAAATCCCCGTTGTCAAAAATCCCCCGAAGCCCACCACCACATCCGGCCGCGTCCGCCGCAAATAGTTCAGCGAAAAAAAGAAACTCGCCAGTTGCGTCGTCCCGAACCGCAACAGCGCCATCGGGCTGAATCCGAATGCCGCGCCCGGTGCCCGCACAAACTCCAGTTTCGGGTATTTCTGAATCAGCCGCGAATCCACGTCCTTCTGGCTGATTAGCAACCGGCAGCGGTGCCCCCGCTCCGTCAGCCTTTCGGCCAGCGCTATGCCGGGCGACAAATGGCCGCCGGTTCCTCCGCAGGATATGGCAAAGGAGCTCATATTTGACTGGCCGGCGGCAGTGCGGGCCGCTCCCATCGGCGAAAACAATTCACCAGCAGCCCCACCAGCACATACATCAGCATCAAATTCGATCCGCCATAACTCAGGAACGGCAGCGACATCCCCTTCGTCGGCAGCAGCCCCGTCACCACGCCCATGTTGATCACCGCCTGCCCCGTCAGCAGCAGCAGCGCCCCCGTCGCCACCGTGAACTCATACAAATTCGGCGCCCGCTGCAGCGCCCGGAAGCTCACCACAAAAATCACCATAAACAACACCGCCACCGCCGCCGTCGCCACCAGCCCGAGTTCCTCGCCCACCACCGCCAGCAAAAAGTCCGTGTGCGCCTCCGGCAGGAAATAATGCTGCTGCCGCCCCTGCCCCAGCCCCACCCCGTTCCATCCGCCCACCCCGAAGCCCACGATCGCCTGGTAAAGCTGATACGCCCCGCCGCTCTTGTTCGCCTCCATGTCCATGAACGACAGGATCCGCGCAAACCGCACCGGGTCGAAATACACCAGCACCCCGAACGCTCCCGCCGCCGCCAGCATCGTCGGCAGCAAATACAACACCCGCGCCCCCGCCAAAAACACCAGCGTGCAGCCCACCACTCCCGTCAGCGCCGCCGTCCCGAAATCCGGCTCCTTGATAATCAGCGCCGCAAACACCCCCACCAGCGCCATCGGCGCGACGAACCCGCGCACAAACGTCGTCATGTGCCGCTGGTTCAACGCCAGGTAATGCGCCACGCACAGCACCATCGCCAGTTTGCCAAAGTCCGACGGCTGCGCGTTCATCATCCCAAGGTTCAGCCAGCGCCGCGCCCCTTTCACCGTCACCCCGATGTGCGGAATCAGCACCAGCACCAGTGTCACCACCGCCACCGCCGCAATCACCCAGGTGTAGCGGCGCACGATGTCCAGATTCACATACGCCGCCATCACCCCCGCCGCCATGGCGACCACGAACCAGATCGCCTGCCGGTCGAAGTAAAAGACTCCCCCGCGCGTCGTCCCCTGCCCCGCGCTGTCGAGGATCACCAGCCCCAGCAGCGTCAGCGCGACGGCGCAGACCCACACCACCGTGCCGGAGCCGAAGCTGCGGACTTGGGGGCGGGGAAGTGTGGCGGCTTGGCTTTGCATGGGTGGTGTTGGCTGTGGCAAAATTAGTTGGGTGTCACCGGCGTCACCGGCACATCTTCCATCGTGGTGTTGCCCGCCGGCGTCGTCGTGCTGTTACCCGCCACGGGCGTCGGAGCCGTCGTCGTCACCGAGGGCAGCGGCGCCGCTGTGCTCGGCTCCGTGGGCGCCGTCGGCGACGCGAGGGACGTTGTCGTGGAGAGCGCCGGCGTCTTCGCCCCGGTGGGCAGCTTCAGCTTTTGCCCAACCCGCAAACTCCGCGGATCAGAAATGTTGTTCAGCTTCATCAAATCCGCCGCCTTCACTCCTTCCTTCTTGGCAATCTTCTCTGGCGAGTCGCCCGATTGCACCACATACACCCCTTCCTCCGGCGCGGCGGTCGCCGTGCTCGGGGAGGGCGTTGCGGCTGTGCTCGCGCTGCCCGCTGCGGGCAACGTCAACACTTGCCCCGCGTGAATGTTATTCGTGGTCAGGTGATTTGCCTCCTTCAAAGCCGTAACCGAAGTGCCGGTTTTGTGCGCAATGGCTGAAAGCGAGTCGCCCGTCTTCACCGTATAAGTCGAACCTCCCGCCGTGCTCGCCGGTTCCGTCGTCGCGCTCGTGCTGGTCGGCGCCGCCGGCGCCGGGCTGGCACTGGTCGGTATCGTCAGCGTCTGCCCAAGTTTCAGCACACTTTTCGACGTCAGGTTGTTGGCCGCCTCCAATTCCGCCAGGCTAACTTTTTCCGACTTGGCGATCTTCGACAGGCTGTCGCCCTTCTTCACTTCATAAGTGACCGTCGGCCCCGTCGAGGTCGGCGTGCCCGTATTGAGCCCGCTGCTCGTTGCGATCAGCGGCTCGCTGCTCGTCAGGTTGCCTTCCGGCACCGGCGTCGTCGGCACCGTGGGCCGCGTCGGGTCAACTAAATCCGCGGGTGGTGGCGCCGCGGCGGTCGTGTTCGCCGCTACGGGCGGAGGGGTGGCGGAGTTGCAGCCGGGCTGCAGGAGAATGATCGAGACCACCGCCAGGTGGAAAAAGACCACCCCGGTGATGGTAAGCGCGAGTTTGGAGGAGTTCATCGGTGGATGCGTGTGCGATTTTTGTGCCTTGAGTGTGTGCCCGTGAATCGGGCGGAAAATGTCCATGAGGCGTCAGGCATGGGTTGGTTCAGGAATATGCGTCGGCGGCGCCGCCTTCAAACTCAAAACCGCCTGTTCGAAAGCCAGGCCGCGCTCCGCGTAGTCATGAAACATGTCGAAACTTGCGAATCCGGGGCTGAATAACACCGCGCTCGGGCCTCCCTGCCGCCCCGCCTGGTGCGCCCGCTCCACCGCTTCCCGCAGGTTTTCGCACACCGTCGCCGGCGCCCCGCGCGTGTGGAACACCCGCGCCAGCAGGCCCGAGGTCTCCCCGATCAGGAAAGCCTCGCGCACCCGCCCCGCCACCCGCCCCGCAAAGGCCTCGATGTCTCCGCCCTTCGATTTGCCGCCACCAATCCACGCCACCGGCCCCGTAAAAGTCTCCAGCGCCGCCAGGGTCGCGTGGAAGTTCGTCCCCTTTGAGTCGTTCCAAAATTCCACCCCGTCCACCGCCGCCACCCGCGCCAGCCGGTGCCGCCGCGTCGAAAACGCCCGCGCCGTCTCTTCCAAAACCTCCAGCGGGTGCCCTTCCAGCTCCCAATACCGCCGCGCCAGCAGGTAGTTCTCCTGTTGCGGATACGCCGCGAAAATCGAGTCCTGCGGGATCAATTTGTCCGCGCCACTGCGGTTGACCACCAGCGCGTGCGCCGGCAGCTTGAACCCGAATTCTTTCGCGGCCTTCGCCACGCTTTCGCCCACTAGCAGTCGCGTTCCTTCCAGCCGCTGCACCAGGCTCCACTTCGCCGCGAAATAATCTGCCGTCGTCGCATAGCGGTCCAGGTGATCCTCGTCGAAATTCGTCCACAGCAGCGCGTCTGGCCGCAGGTAATGCAGCCTCTCCGACTGGAATGAGCTCACCTCGCACACCGCCGTCCGCGCTTGCGTCTCCCCGAGTTCGTCCAGCCGCGACAGCGGATGCCCGATGTTCCCCGCCGCCACCGCCGCCACGCCCTGCCGCCGCAGCGCCGTCGCCAGAAATTCCGTCAGCGTCGTCTTCCCGTTCGTCCCCGTTACCGCCACGAGTTTTCCTTTCCAGAACAGCGACGCGAAATCCATCTCACCGAGGCACAGGCAGCCCGCCGCCCGCGCCGTTTGCAGCCACAAATGCTCCTGCCGGAAGCCGGGGCTGTAAACCACCAGGTCGTGCCGCCGCGCCTCCTCTTTCCCGAATGTCCCGCGCGCCCCCTCGCCGGGCCGCTCGTCATACGCCTCCACTCCGCACCCGTGATTGTGCAGCAGCGCCGCCGCCGCCTGCCCGCTCACGCCGTAGCCGAGCACGGCCACGGGGCGGCGCACGCGTTCGGCAATGGGTTCGGGTATCGTCATGGTCAAAGTTTGGAAAAATGTTTAGCGCAATTTCAAGGTGCTCAGGCCGCCCAACGCGAACAATATCGAAAGAATCCAAAAACGAATCACCACTTTCGACTCCGGCCACCCCGCCAGCTCAAAATGATGGTGCAGCGGCGCCATCTTGAAAATCCGCTTCCCCTTCCGCATTTTAAACGACCCCACCTGCAGCAGCACCGAGGCCGCCTCCAGCACAAACATCCCGCCCACGATCACCAGCGTCAGCGGCTGCTGCGTGATGAAGGCAATCGTCCCAATCAACCCGCCCAGCGCCAGCGCCCCCGTGTCGCCCATGAACACCGACGCCGGATGCGCGTTATACCACAAAAACGCCAGGCTCCCGCCCACCAGCGCCGCGCAAATCACCGCCAGCTCCCCCACCCCGGGCACATACGCGATGAACAAATACTCCGCGATGATCTTGTTCCCCGCGCAATAGGCGAAAATCGCGTAAACCAGCGCCACCGTCAGCGTGCAGCCCGTCGCCAGCCCGTCCGCCCCGTCCGTGATGTTGATCGCGTTGCTCGCCCCCGCCATCACCAAAAAGAAAAACGGCGCCGCGAACCACAACGGCATCGTCGCCAGCAACGGCGTCTTCATGAATGGCGCCCACAGCGCGCTCATTGCCAGGTGCGTGTCCGGGTTGAAATAGAGCAGCCCCAGCACCGCCAGCGTCAGCCCGCCCTGCCCCGCCAGTTTCCACCGGCTCGACAGCCCTTTGGCGTTCCTCTTCGTCACTTTCAAATAATCGTCCAAAAATCCCACCACCGCCAGCCCCACGAACACCAGCAGGCACGCCCACACATACACATTGGGCCGCGCCCATAGCAGCACGCTCCCCGCCACCGAGGCCACAATGATCAACCCGCCCATCGTCGGCGTCCCGGTCTTGCCCGCGTGCAACTCGGAGAGCTTGCCCACTTCTTTCGCATCCCGAAAAGACTGGTTCAGCTTCAGCGCCCGCAGATGCGCGATCAGCCACGGCGCGATGATAAACCCCAGCACCAGCGCCGTCGCCGCCGCCCCCGCCGACCGGAATGTTAGGTAGCGGAACAGCCGCAACGGCCCCCACAAGCTCTCCCCGTATTGCGCGAGCCACGTCAGCATGGCGCATGGGCCTCCCGTCCCTCGCGCAAAGTTTCCGGCAGCAGCCGTTCGAGCGCATACGCCCGGCTGCCTTTCAATAACACCGCCCCCGCAAAATGCTCCAGCGCCTCCCGCGCCTCGTCCAGTTCCACCACCCGCGCCTGCATCGCCGAGTGCCCGGCATCCCGCAGCGCCGCGGCATAATCCTCCGCATAAGGCCCCAGCAGCAGCGCGCGATCCTCGGGCCGCAACCGCAATCCCGCCAGCGCCGCCCGGTGCAACACCGCCGCCTCCTGCCCGAGTTCCGCCATGCTGCCCAAAACATACAACCGCGGCATCACCGGATCCACCCGCGCTGCAAACCCCGCCAGCGCATCCGCCAGCGACGCCGGGTTCGCATTATAGCAATCCACCAAAAAAGTCTTGTTGCTCTGCCGCACCAGCTCCCCGCGCAACGGCGCGCTCTGCCAGTCCGCCAGCCCCGCCTGAATCCGATTGTCCGACACCCCCAGTAGTTGCGCCACCACCACCGCGAGCGCCGCATTCGCCGCCAAACCCGGCGTCACCGGCGGCAGGCTCCACGAGCGTTCCGGCCCGCCTTCCTCCGCCAGTCCCAGCCGCCAGCCATTCCGCGGCCGGCGCTCCGCCCGGTAACGAAACACCCGCGCCACCTTGGACACGGGCCCCGCTCCGTCCGCCGGCGCCACCGCCACCGTCGGCACCTGCAATTCCCGAAAAGCTGCAAACTTCAGGCACACCGCCGGGAAAACCGCCCACCCGCCTGGCCGCACCGCCTGCGCCAGCAACGCTTTTTCCCGCGCCACATTTTCCACCGTCCCGAGTTTTTCCAAATGCGCCGCCGCCACCAGCGTGACGACTGCCACGTCCGGCCGGATCATGTCCGCCAGCGCGGCCATTTCCCCCGGCTCGCTGATGCCCGCCTCAATCACCGCCGCGCGGTGCGCCGCCGGATCCAACGCGCACAACGTCAGCGGCACGCCCAGCAAATTATTTTCGTTCGCCTTCGTCGCGTGCGCCGCCGGCCCCAAAATTTCCCGCAGTAAATCCTTCGTCGTGGTTTTTCCTGCGCTCCCCGTTACCCCCACCACCGGCCCGGTAAAACGCCGCCGGTGCTCCCGCGCCACCGTCCGCCACGCCGTCGCCGCGTCCGGCACCTCCAGTTGCGCCAGGGTTGCCGGAGCGGACTCCCGCTCCACCACGCCTGCCGCCGCGCCCGCCGCCCGCGCCGCTTCCAGAAAATCGTGCCCGTCCCGCTTCGCCGTCCGCAGTGCTACAAACACCTCGCCCGGACGCAAATTCCGCGAATCCGCCACCAGCGGCCCCACCGCTGCCGGCGGTTTCGGGCCGTGCCACGTCCCGCCCGTCCACGAAGCGAGGTCGGCTGGGTCAAAAAGCGGCATGGCGCGGGTTGGTAAAAGACGGTTCACGATGCAGTCGGGGGTTGGACTTGGCGCAATTGCAGGAGTTCGCGAGCCACCTGCCGGTCGTCGAACGGCACCACCGTGTCGGCAAATTCCTGGTAGGTCTCGTGCCCCTTGCCCGCGATGAGCACGCAATCTCCCGGCTGCGCCGCCTCGAGCGCGAGGGCAATTGCCCGCCGCCGGTCCTCGACAAAGCGCAGCCGCGTCGGCGCGGTTACGCCCGCGCGCATGTCCTCGAAAATCTGCGCCAGCGGCTCCTTGCGCGGGTTGTCCGCCGTCGCCCAGGCAAAATCCGCCCAGCGCTGTGCCGCCGCCATCATCCGCGGGCGCTTCGCCCGGTCCCGGTTCCCGCCGCAACCAAATACCACCAGCAGCCGCCCCGGGCATACATCCCGCAGCATGGACAGTGCATGGCTCAGCGCATCATCCGTGTGCGCGTAATCCACCAGCACCTGGAACGGCTGGCCCGCCGTGATTTTCTCCATCCGCCCCGGCACTCCGGGAAATTCCGCCAGCCGTGGCACCAGCATCTCCATCGGCCGCCCCGCCGCGTGCGCCAAACCCAGCGCGCATAACGCATTCAAAATATTGTAACGCCCCGGCAGTCCCAGCCGCAGTGTCGCCCGCCCGCCGTCCCACAGCACGTCGCAACTGCTTCCGCCCGGCGACAGCACCGCGTTCACCGCCCGCAGTTTCGCCGAGGCGGAAAAGCCCACCGTCACCACCTCGACGCCCGCCGGCACCCGCTCCACCAGCACGCGCCCGTAGGGATCGTCCACATTGATCACCGCCACCGCCGGCTTGCTCCCGCTCTCTCCCGTGAACAGCCGCGCCTTTGCGTTGAAATACTCCTCCAGCGTCCCGTGGTAATCCAAATGATCCTGCGTCAAATTGGTGAATGCCACCGCGTCAAACTTCACCCCCTGCACCCGCGCCTGCGCCAGTGCGTGCGAGCTCACTTCCATCGCACACGCCGTGCACCCCGCGTCCCGCATCTGGTCGAACAACGCGAACAAATCCACCGACTCCGGCGTCGTCTTGTAGGACGGCAGGCTCCGCCGCCCGATTTCATACCGCACCGTCCCGATCAACCCGCACGGCGACTCCAGCCCCTTCAACAAAAACTGCGTCATCATCGCCACCGTCGTTTTCCCGTTCGTCCCCGTCACCCCTGTCAAAAACAGCGCCTCGTCCGGGTCCCGGTAAAATCGCCGCGCCACTTCCGCCAGCGCCAACCGTACGTCCGGCACCTGCGCCCACGTTACTGGCGAAAACCGTCCCGGTGCCCGCGTCGTCACCACCGCCACCGCTCCGCGCCCGATGGCCTCCTCAATATACTCCGACCCGCTCACGCGTGCCCCCTCAATCGCAAAAAATAACGCCCCCGGCACCACCCGGCGGCTGTCCGTCACGAGCGCCGTCACCGGCCGCTCGCCCTGCTGCCCCGCGGGGCTCCGCATCGCCAGCACCGTCGTCCCCCCCAGCAAATGTTTTATGGAATAGTCCATGCGCGGCATCCCCTCGCGTTCAGCCTCCGCCATCGCCGCCAGTCGCGCGGCCAATAGAAAGGGGCTGACGCCCAGGGTGTTCTCCAGACTAGCGAAACCAATCAAGGTTGTCTCCTTTCATCGCCAGCAGGTTTTCACGCCCGCCGGCGGGTTGAATGCCCAAATATTGCACGGCCAGTTGCGCCACGTTGTGGAACGCCGGCGCCGCCACCAGCCCGCCATACGCCGTGCCGCCCTTGTAATGCGCCTCGTCCACCACCACCGTCATCACCAGCCGCGGCCGCTCCGCCGGAAAATACCCGCTGAAGGACGATACAAAGTGATCCGTCGAATAATGCCCGTTCTCCACCTTCTGCGCCGTCCCCGTCTTCCCCGCCACCGTGATGTCCTGCAACTTCGCCCGCACCGCCGTCCCATCCGGGCTCACCACATCGCACAGCATCGCGTTCATTTGCTCCGCCGTGTGCTCCGAAATCACCCGCCGCTTCGCCACCGGCGGGAATGCCACCACCGTCTGCCCGTGGGCATCAAACACCCGCCGCACCAAATGCGGCTCCATCAACACCCCGTGGTTCGCGATCACCGACATCGCGTCATGCACCTGCATCGCCGTCGCCCCCACCGCCTGGCCCATCGGCATCCGTGTGATCGTCAACCCGTCCCACCGGTTCACCGGATTCAAAATTCCCCGCGATTCCCCGCCCAGCCCGAAACCCGTCGCCTCGCCGAAACCGAACGCCCGCGCATAATTATACAGCCGGTCCTCCCCCAGCAACACCCCCAGGTTCGCCGCCCCGCGGTTGCTCGACTGCGACACAATCTGCGATACCGACAGCACCCCGTTGTGCTCCGCGTCGTTCGGCAGCTTGATCTCCCGCCCGTGGTATTCAATCGTCGGCTTCGCGCAGTCAAATTGGTCTGTCGGCTGCACGACGCCTTCGTTCAACGCCGCCGACGCTGTCACAATCTTGAACGTCGAGCCGGGCTCGAACACGTCGCTCACCGCATGGTTCTTCAAATTCTCCATTGCATAGTTCCCGTAATGGTTCGGGTCGTATGTCGGGTAGTTCGCCAGGGCCTGGATCTCCCCCGTCGCCGGATCACTGATGATGATGGACACCGCCTTCGGCTGGTAATCCGATACCAGCCGCTTCACCTCCTGCTCCGCGTAATACTGCAGCATCGCGTCCACCGTCAGCTCCACCCCCAGCCCGTCCGTCGGCGCCACCTCCTCCGTGTTGAACTGCGGCAGCTCCTTGCGCCGCCCGTCATGCTCCGTCTCCCGCCAGCCATCCTGCCCGCGCAGGTAAAAGTCCATGAATGCCTCCACCCCCATCGCCGGCTCGTTCTGGTTGTTCACATACCCCAGCACATGCGCCGCCAGCTCATTTCCCGGATATACCCGGTCAAACTTCCGGATGCCGTAAACCGCCTTGATCCCCAGCGCGCTGACTTTCGCGTAGGCCGCTTCCTCCACCTCCGGTTTCAACACCGTCCAGTGGATCATTTGCTCCACCGTCCCCTCCGGCGTGTCCACCTGCCGGTATTTCGTTGTAAACGCCTTCTCCAGGTCCGCCTCCGGCACCCCGATAATCTGCGCCAGTTGCGGCACCTTCGCCAAATCCGCGTCCACCGTCACGTTCGGGTCCAGCCCCAGCTCGATCACCGACCGCGTCGTCGCCAGCACGTTCCCCCGCTGGTCCACAATGTCCCCCCGCCGCGCATACAACACGTCGAACGCATGGCGGTTGTGTTCCGCCACCGCCAGTAATTCTGGCCGCTCCAGCACATGCAGTTGATACAGCCGTCCCAGGAGCGTGACAAAGCTGGCCAGGATGACCACGGCCACCAGGCCATATCGGGGGGTCGAAACGAAGGCACGGCTCATTGCGGCGGGGCCGGCGCGTTGGCCGGGTCGAGCGAGGCAAATTGCAGGGAAAGTTTCGGCAGCGGCGCCACGTCCGGCCGGTTTTGCGAGGGCGGCACGGGCCGCACCCAGACGATCTGGCTCGGTTGCGGCGCGGCCAGTTGGCTGCCAATGCGCGCCCGCAGCAGGTCCGGTTGCCGGTCCTGGTCCGCTTCGGCGTCCAGCGACCGCAGTTTCCGGCCCGTGTCCTGCATCTCCCGCTGGATGTCCAGCGCCGCCTGCGCGTAGCGCGCCTTCTGCTCCCGCAGCCCCACCACCGCCAGCGCTCCGCCTGCCGCCTCTGCCAGCACCAGGACGGCCAGCACCAGGCAAAGCCCGCGTAGAAAACGGCTCGCGCGATCGTTCATGGTTGGGATTGTGGGGTTGAAAATTTACCGGGCCCGCTCAAGAGGCGCGCCGCCCGCAGCTTGGCCGACCGGCTGCGCGGGTTCTGCGCCACTTCCGCCTCCGACGCCGTCACCGGCCGGCGCGTCAGCAACTCCGCCCGCGCCTCCCGGAACTGCGCCGGCGTCGCGTCATTCTCATGCTCCGCCCGGCCCGCCAGCCGGTTGCAGAAGCGCTTCACCATCCGGTCCTCCAAAGAATGAAAGCTGATCACCGCCAGCACCCCTCCCGGCGCCAGCTTTGCCACCGCCCGCGGCAGCGCCGTCTCCAATTCCGTCAACTCGTCGTTCAGCGCAATCCGCAGGCCCTGAAAAGTCCGCGTCGCCGGATGCGTCCGGTTGGGCCGCCCGGGCGGGTTGCCCACTGCTTCCGCCACCACCTCCGCCAAAGTGTCCGTCCGCTCCAGCTTGCCCGTGCCCCGCGCCCGCTCAATCGCCTCCACCACCCGCTTCCACCGCGGCTCCTCGCCCGCGTCGCGCACCGCCGCCACCAGTTGCTCGCGGCTCGCGCTCTCCAGAAATTCCGCCGCCGGCACCCCCGCCCGGGGATCCAGCCGCATGTCCGCCTTCCCGGCGTGCCGGAAGGAAAACCCCCGCTCCGGCTCGTCCAGCTGAAACGAGGATACGCCGAGGTCGAATAACGCCCCGGCGTATCCCGCTTCAGTCAGTTCATCTATCCGGGAAAAAGGTAAATCGTAAAACTTCAACCGCCCGCCAAAACTCGCCCCCAGCTTCTCCGCCCGCGGCCCCGCCGCCGGGTCGCGATCCAATGCCGTCACCCGCGCCTGCGGGTCCGCTTCCAGCAGCGCCCGCGTATGCCCCCCGCCCCCAAAAGTGCAATCCAGGTAATGCGGCGTCCCCGCCGCCCGGTTGTCCTTCAGCAAACCCACCGTCTCCGCGAGCAACACCGGCACATGCCCCCCCGCGGCCCCTGCCGCCTCCCGCGCGCGCGCACCCGCCCCGCCGGACCCCGTTGGAAACGGGCCCAGGTCGGCTGCCGGCGCACAGGGCGCGCTATCGAGAACGCAATACATTGAGCAGCGTCTTCCAGCCGTTGAAGGTGACTTTCAGCGAATGGCTCCGCGGGCGCACGCGCCGCGCGAAGGGGTCGAATACGGCTCGCGGGCTTGCGGCTGAACCGACGTATTGCCACGGCTCGGCGTCGCCGCGCAGCGGGCGCGATAACACACCTTTGACGAATAATTGGCGGGATAGGCTCATGATGTTTTCCGGGTTGGTGGTGGGAGTTGAGGTTTGAAACAACGAATTCAAAAAGGGTTGGATCATCGCGGGCTACAGCCCGTATTTTTGCAGGACCGACGGGTCGAAGCTGTCGTCGTCGCCCGGCGTCGTCTTCACATACGCCGCGTAGCGCGCGCTGTCCCAGATGTGGAAAGTCGTCAGCGTGCCGACCAGCACCGCCTCGGCCCCTTTCGCCAGCCCCGCGTGCTCCCGCAGCGCGTCCGGCAGGCCAATCCGCCCGTGCTTGTCGCACCCGAACCGCTCCGCCGGGCCGAAAATCCGCGTCAGCGCCCGCAGCTCCTGCTTGTCCCCCAGCATGCTCACCCGCTGGATCTTTTCCTCCATCGCCGCCACCATCTTTGGCGGATACACCGTAATACTCAAATTCGGATTCGGCAGCGCCAGGTACGACGCCTCGCCCTCGTCCCCGGGAAAACGCCACTTCGCCGGTATGGTCAACCGGTTCTTTACGTCGAGCCCGTGGCGAAACGTCCCAACATAAAACCCTTTGTCCAACGAGAGCATGGCGATAAGGTAGGGGGCATATCTCCCCCACTTCGCCCCACTTTCTCCCACTTCGCCCCACCTGTCAAGGGGTTTTCCGCTAAACTTATTCACATTTTCACCCCCCCGTAACCCCCCCCTCCGCCCTCACGTAACCCACTCTTCGCCTCCCCCCTCTGCCGTTTTTAATTTTCTATTTTGAATTTTGAATTTTCCTCATGAGCGGCGAAATCGACCTCAGTCACGGCT
>CAZDAQ010000038.1:0-20558 GCA_964503425.1 uncultured Opitutales bacterium | reverse complement strand
TAGGTCAAATAGGGCTGCAACGCCTCCCACGCCTCCTGGCTGTGGCCGCCTTGCTGCTCCAGCAACTGCGCCCGCCACCACGACGCATACGGCGGCGGCATCTTCAGCTTGTTTATCTGGTTCACCGTTGCGAATGCGTCACTCCATTCCTTCGCGTCCAATTGTCGCTTGAGCAAAACCGCCGCCACCCCCACATCCTGCGGATTGTTCTGGAACATCGCCGCCAGCGTCCCGTCGCTGTCGTCGTCATACAGCGAAGCGCTCGCCGTCGGCAGTTCCGCCGTCGGCAAATGCTTTTGTGCGAGGGCCAATGCTTCGTCATACCGTCCGCTCTGGGCCAGCGCCCGCACTTGCACCAGCCATGCCTGCGGCGCCAGCCGCGGGTTTTTCTCCACAAAATCCAGCGCCGCGGGCCCGTCCTGCCCGGCCCACCGCTCCAGCAGCGTCTGCCGCTGCGCCGGGTTGTATTTCGCCAGCAAGGGATCGAACACCAGCTCGTCCTTCCACTCCGCCGCAAACCGTTCCGGTGCCACCGTGGTCAGATACTCATAACGGAATTCCGGACGCGTCTTCGACAAGTTGCTCAAATACTCTTCCCCTTCCGGCGACTGGCCCAACGCAGAGGCGATATTGTGCCAGGTGCCCTCCGGCACATTGTCATTGAGCTGCGTGGCCTCCCGCCATGCCGCATAGGCCAGCGCCAGATCGTAGGGCGCCCACAAAAGTCCTTCTTTGTAAGGCAATCCCGCCCACGTCGGCTCCAGAAAACGCGCCCGCCGGAAATCCTGCAATGCCGCACCCGGATCCGCGTTCATGGTCAACTCCGCCCGCGCCCGCTGGTAATACGGTTCCCAGCGCATGGGCCGCGCCGCAATCAACGAATCTGCCGCTGCCAGCGCTGCGGTCGCGTTCCCGTTTTCGATGGCCGACTCCATGTCCGCTGTCGCGCGGTATTGAATCTCCGTCGTTTCCAGCCGCAACCCCGCCACCGCCGCCAGCCATACCACCCCCACCCCCGTCAGCCCCAGCCCCAGCACACGGAAGGCCCAACGCGGGAACAAGGAAGGCATCGGCCCGCGCTCCGGCGCCGCCAATGCCAGTAGCCATGCCACCAGCAGCCACGTCCCAAATCGGTGCGCCGGCACATCCACCAAGCTATGCAGTAAAAAAAGCGCCACGCACAGCGTCGCCAAATGCCGGTAGGGGCCGCTATCCCGCGCCGGTTTTCCTATGAATACCATTAACAGCGCCCCCACCGCCACTGCCGCCGCCGTCACGCCCGCCCATCCCGTTTCCCCCAGCAGCCACACCCAGTCGCTGTCCGGATGGTAAACCGCCTGAAAGGTCTGCGCCCGTTGCCGGTATTGCGGATAAACATCCTCAAACTGCCCCAAACCGGTCCCGGCCGGTTGCGCCTTCGCCAGCCCCAGCGTGTCCGCCCATAACTCCATGCGGAACTCCCGCTCTTCGCCCTGGCCGCCAAAAAATTGAAATCTCTTCAGCGTGTCCCGCTCGAAAAACACCACCAGGCTCACCCCCAACACCGCCAGCGGCACCAAAATCCGCACGGCATAATTGCCCGCGCCCCGGCCAAAACGCACCACCACCACCAGCACGCACCCCAGCGCAAACAACATCAGTGCCATCCGGGAAAGCGACAAAATCATCGCCATCAGGCAAATCACCATCATCACCCCCGCCACCGTCCCCGCCACCCGTTTCCTTCGCGGCAGCGTCTCCAGCAGCATCCCGAAGGCCACCACCCCGCCCAGGCAAAACCACAACGCCGTCTGGTTCCGGTTCGGAAAATAACTGAAGTTCCGCGCCTCCTCCGCCAGGGGGTATTTCCACCCCAGCCAGGTGCAAACCAGCAGCCCGATCGCCAGCAAAGTCGTCAACCCCGCCACGCCCCACAACGCCCATTTCCGGTTCTCGTGGTCCAGCCGCAAATTCCACCACGCATACAGCCAACCAGCGCCCGCCAGCAATTGCGCCACCGCCTCCCCCGCCATCCAGGGTGACGGCGCATTCGTCCCCGGCAGTGCCAGCCCCAGATCGTGTGCATCCTGCCGCCAGCCGACGGGCCCAAACCACGCCGCCGGCGCAAACGAACTGACGAGTGCCGACGCCACCAACACCAGCAATGCCGCATCAAACAGCCGCGAAGGCGTTTCCGTTGGTGGCCGCTTCCATAACCACGCGCCGGCACAGATTAAAATCAACGCCCGCGCCCACACCGTCGTCCCCCCGCCCGCCAGCACAGTCAGCCCCAAAAATGCCAGCACATACCAAATCTCCGGACGCTCCCGCCACGCAATGCTGGCAGACACCCGGCGCTTCCGCCGCGGTGGGTTCGTTCCCCCGGGCGCCATGGGCGGCGTTGTTCCGCCGGATGCCTGCAGGAAACCGGGAGTCGTAACTTTGCCTGTAGGCTCGCTCATGGCTAAACCGCCTCCTCGGATACGAAGTTTCGCAGTACCCCCAGCCCGTCAATTTCCACCTCCACCACATCGCCCGCCTTCAACCACGTTTGCGGTTTGCGCGCCATCCCGACTCCTGAGGGCGTACCCGTCAAAATCACCGTCTTCGCCGGCAGCGTCGTGCTCCCGCTTAAAAACGCAATCAACCGCGGCACCGAAAAAATCATCTGCCCCGTCCGCGCGTCCTGCCGCGCCTCCCCGTTCACCCGGCTGCGGATGCCGCAATCCAGCGTCGCCGGCAGCTCCTCCGGCGTCACCAGCCACGGCCCCAGCGGGCAAAATGTGTCGAAAGTCTTGCCCCGGCAAAACTGCCCCCCGCCCCAAGTCCGCTGCCAGTCCCGCGCACTCACGTCGTTCGCGCAGCAAAATCCCGCAACATAATCCAGCGCCGTTGCCTCGGTGGCATTCTTGCACGGCCGCCCAATCACCACCGCCAGCTCCGCCTCGTAATCCACCTGCTCGCTCCGCAAAAACCGCGGCAGCATGATCGCCCCGCCCGGATCCTGCACCGCCACCGGCGACTTCATGAATACCACCGGATGCTGCGGCGGTTGCGCTCCCGTCTCAAACGCATGATCCTTGTAGTTTACGCCAATGGCGAAAATCACCGGCGGCGCCACCGGTGCCAAAAGCCGGTGCGGCGGCGCCGGCTCCTCCGTCTTGCGCCACTCGCCCCAGTCACCCGCCAGCCGCAAGGTCCGCCCTGCGGCGTCCACCCAGCCCCACTCCGGCGGCCCTCCCGCCAATGGCGCGTATCGTATGACTTTCACAAGAAAAAAATAACGGACGCCGCATTATGGCAAATGCCCAACGCATTTCGATGGCAAAAAACACCCTATTTCACCCACCCGTTGCTTCGTGACTGCATACCTTCGTCCCTTTTGCCCTCTGTATCACCCTTCCGTAATCAGCGCCCATGGCTCCCGCTTCTGCTTCGGCGCTTTCAAACCATACAACCGCGCTGCGTTTCCTCCCAGCATCAGCGCCTTTTGCTCCTCCGTGAAGCCATGGTCGAACACCCGCAGCCAGTCCAGCGACTGCCGGTAGGTGAAGTCCACCATCGTCCGCGGCCAGTCCGAGCCCCACATGATCTTCTCAAACCCAACCCGCTTCGCCGCTAGCCGGATGGCCTCCGCCGCCCCCGGAAACGGATAACCCTCCTGCCGGAACAGCCACGTCACCCCGCCCATCTCCACATATACGTTCTCGTGCCGGCATAGCAAAATCTGGCTATACCAGTCCCCGCGCGTTACCAGCCCCATGTGCCCGATCGCCACCTTTAATTTCGGCCATTTCCGTAGCACCATCTCCAATTGCGCCGACTGCGCGTCCCCCGCCACCAAATCCACCGCCAGCACCGCCCCCGCCTTATCCATCGCCTCGTATATCGGATAATACACGCGGTCATCTATCCGCTGGCTCGTTGCCAAATGCTGCGCCGGCAGCTTCAAGCCCCGAAATCCCGCCCCGAGCAACGCCTTCGCCTCCCGCACCGCCTGCTTCGGCTCATACCAGTTCACCAGCCCGTGCACAAAAAACCGCCCTGGAAACCGCTTCTGCGCCTCCAGGCAATAATCGTTCTGCTCCCCGTCCAAAAATTCCTGCACCATCACCCCCGTGCCCACCCCCGCCGAGTCGAATTCCGCCACCGCCATCTCCGCCTTCGCCTGGCAGTCCACAAACGTTGCCGGCATCCCCTGCATCACCTTTTTCCCGTGCGCCACCCGCCCGTTGCTCAACGCCTTCACCCGCACCCGCCCGCCGCCGACCAGGCCCTCGACCCGGTTCCAAATGTGCATGTGGGCGTCAACAATCATCGGGCGCACGCACGCGGCGCATTAGGCGTGAATCTCGTAGCGAAAATCCTCAATCACCGGGTTGCTCAGCAAGTCCCGGCACAACTTTTCCAGCGACGCGCGAAACTCCGGCGTGTCCACCCCGGTCGCGGTGAATTCAATCGTCTTGCCCATCCGCACGTGCTCCGCCGCGAAGCCCAGGCTCGCCATTGCGTGACCCACGGCATCGCCCTGTGGATCCAGCACATTCTTCTTCGGAGTCACAAAAACGGTAATTTTCACCCACGCCTTCTAAGCCCCGCCCCGCCCCCGTGACAAGGTAATTGAATCGCCCAGCCCTTCCCCACCTCCCACCAGCCGAGAATTATCCTTTCCCGCCCGCGCCACTCCATTAGAATAACCCGCACTTCATCCCTTCGGATGACCTGCCTTCAACCCTCAATAAACTCCTCCCATGCACACTCCACGCGCTCTATCCTCCCGCACCCGCTGGACGCTCGCCCTCGCCTTGCTCGTGACTTTCGGCCTTTCCGCGCCGTTTGTCTCCGCGCAAACCGCCACGGCAACGGCCACCGCCACCTCCTCCGCCTCCAGCATGGCGGACAGCGCCACCGTCGCCGCCCTTTACCATAACTGGCTCGCCACCGTCGCTGCCGCCCATGGCGATCCCACCTCCGTCCTTAAACTCTACGCCCCCGACGCCATCCTCGTCGCCACCTATTCTCCCGTTCTCCTGCACAACGAAGAGGGAGAATTGAACGGCTATTTCAAAAAATTCACCTCCCTGCCCAATCTCAGCGCCACCACTCAGGACCTCCAAACCCGCGTTTACGGCGACTGGGCCCTCAACACCGGCCTCTACACCTTCTCCTTCAAAACCGCCGATGGCGATCCCGTGTCCGTCCCCGCCCGCTTCACCTTCGTTTACCACAAGGTGGGCGACCAGTGGCTCATCGTGGACCACCACTCCTCTCTCGTCCCCCCGTCCCTCTAGCCGTTGCTTGGCGCAGCCGGGCTCGCGGCCTTCGCCACCGCCGCCTTATACGCCGCCCATTCTTCGGTGATACGCTTCGTCTCCTCCGGCGTCGCCTTTGCCACCTCGACTTCATAGACCCCCAGCGTTCCTTCCATGTTGGAACGGAACACAATCCACTTGTCGTCCGGCGTGAACGTCCCGTTCGGCTCGACCCGGCTAGCCTCGCCATTGCCGTAATCGTGCTTCGACAGATCCGCGAGCTTCTCCACTTCGAGTTTCCCAACTTTCACGTCCTCGCCGTTTACCTTGATCGTCTCATACTTCCCCGGCTCGGGCGTGAAGAGATACATCCACTGCCCATTCTGCGGCGGATCGAACCGCCCGCCCCCCGGCTGCCGGTCCGCCACGCTGTTCGGCCCGCCGCCATCGCCCAGAAACACCTTCCCGTCCCACGACACATTGTAATGCACTGACCATTGCGACCGCTCCAGCGGGTAGCGCACCCGCTCTCCCGTAATCACATTCACTCCCGCGATCCAGAACTGCGCCGACTCCGGCGTCTGCAAATCGTAATAAACCCATTTTCCGTCGTGGCTGAAAAACTCGTGTCCCGCGATCTCGTTCGGCATCGTGCGCACGTGCATCAGCTTGTTGTCGGTGCCGTCGTAATGCATCGTCCAAATCCGGTCCACCTGCGCCCAGTTCCCCTCGTGGGCATAGAGAAAAAGATTCGGGTCCTTCGGCGAACTTTGCACATGGTTCAAATTATCCGGACTCGGGAAAAACGTCTTGATCTCCCCCGTCTTGATGTTGACGGTGAAAAACTCCTTCGTCTGCCCGCCGCCGCCATTCCCCCGCCCACCCCGCCGGCCTGCCGCCGCCACGGTCGTATTACCCGTCTCCGTCGTTCCATTGCCTCCGGCCACTGCGGTGGCGTTGCCTGCTGCCACCGCCGTTCCATTGCCTGACGCCACGGGCGCTCCTGTCGTTACATTGGCAGACGTCAGCGCGCCTCCCGCTCCTGCCGTCACATTGCCCGTTGTCGTGTTACCCGTCGTCAAATTCCCTGTCGTGGCTCCCGCGCCCCGCCCGCGTCGTCCGCCGCCTCCACCCCCACCCCCCGCTGTATAATCCCCCACCAAAAACGTATCGTCGCTGTTCAACCCGCCAAAACTTCCGCCAAACGGCAATGCCACCACCTGCCGGGTCGCATGCGTGTCCAGGTTTGTCGCGTTGATGACATTCTGCCCGTTCACCCGCGTGTTGTAATAGACCACGTTCTCCTTGCGGCTCACTTCGATCCCGCTGCTCTTGCTCATCGGCAGCGTGAATCCCGGCACGACCAAATCAATCACATGGGTTTGCAAATTCACCGTGGCCAGCCCTTCCGGCGTCACAATCACCAGTTTTTTCCCGTCCGGCGTGTACCCGTTGTTGTGAAAATACAAACTCGCCGTGCCCGGCTCCTGCGATAGCCGCACAATCACATGCCCCGTCGCCGGGTCAATCCATTCGCTCGGCGCCACCGGCTCCGCCGCCATCACGCGGCCCGCCATCAGGCAAGCCGCCAGCTTCCATCCAACTCGCGTCATCGGGGTATTCATCGCAAAACAGGGGAATCTGCAACCTACACCCGTCGCCGCGTCCCGTCCAGCCTGAGAAATTCATCCCCGCCATAACCAATGCCATGGCTCATAAATCATGCCGTGCTCGTTCCCTCGTGGATAGGTCATGCTGAAACCGAAGCTCGCGGCCCGGCTCACCAGCCAGGCGAACGCCACCGTTTTTTCCAGCTCCTCCGCCAATGGCGCGCATCCGGGCGTGGTCACATCCACCGCCCGCCCCGTGTGGTGCTCACTGTACCCCGGCGCTGCATTCACCCGCAAAATATCGGCGGCCTTTTCCCCCGCCGCCAGCTTCCGCATCCATATCCCTCGCTGGTAATCCACGCTCCTAAATCCCGAAACGAGTAACAGCGTCGCGCCGCCCTGGTCGGCCGCCACCTTCATGGCGAGCCAGGCCGCCGCCGCCGCCGGAGCCAGTTGCTGCGGGCGCCCATAAATATCCCGCTCGACGGGCACCAACTCTTCAGCTTCACGGATCAGCGGCAAACCGCGATCCGGTCCGTAGGCGGATGAAATGCCCAGCTCGCGCAGCATCTCCGCGATCTGTTCTTCGTATGCCATTGGCATTTTCATAAAAAACTCCTCACTTCCGCCCCCGCGGATGGTGCTTTGCGTGCTCGCTCACTAGCCGCCGCCCCTCCACCGCCGTGTAAATCTGTGTCGTCCCCAAGTCCGCGTGCCCGAGCATCTCCTGGATCGCCCGTAAATCCGCCCCGTGCGCCAGCAAATGCGTCGCGAACGAATGCCGCAGTAGGTGCGGCTTCACCGGCTTGCTAATCCCCGCCCGTTGCGCGTGCTGCTTGATCACCACCCAGAACATCTTCCGCGAAATCGCCTTCCCCTGCTGGCTCAAAAATAATTCGCTCCCCGTCCTTCCCTTCACCAGCGCCGGCCGCCCGCTTGACAAATACAACTGCACCGCCCCCGCCGCCGTTTTCCCGAACGGCGTCACCCGTTCCTTGCTCCCCTTCCCCAGCACTCGCACCAGCCGCTCCTCCAGATCCACCGCCTGCAAGCGCAGCCCGCATAACTCCGACACCCGCAGCCCGCTGCTATACATCAGCTCCAACATTGCCCGGTCCCGCAAGCCCTGCGGCGTGGAGGTCGGCGGCGCCTCCAGCAGCCGCGCCACTTCCTCCGCTGTTAATGTCTCCGGCAACTTGCGCCGCAGCTTCGGCCCCGGCAGCAACGCCGCGAAATCATCCTTCCGCAAATTCTCCCGCACCAGATACCGCGCCAGCAACCGCACAGCCGTCAACTTCCGCGCCAAACTCGCCGCCGCGTAGTCCGCCCGTGTCAACGACGCCAGCCACGCCGACACCTGCTCCGGCTTCGCCCCGCGCCACCCGGCCGCCCCCTGCGCGTGCAAATGCCGCGCGCACTGCACCAAATCCGCTTCATAGGCCGCCAGCGTGTGCGCCGCCAGCCCGCGCTCCAGTTCCAAATGCGCCAGCAACCCCGCCACGTCCTCCAGAAATTCCCCCGGCGCGTTTTCCGTCTTCAACGGCCCCGCCGCATCCGCTCGCTTCGTTTTCTTGGTTATGCCCATGGTCGCAAATAAGTCTTACCGGCTTTCCATTTCCCCCGCAACTTGCAACCGGGAATTTTTTACCCTTCACCCGGCGCCTTTCACGTCGCTTTTCCGCATTGCCACGCCCGCCGCGCGCGCTAGTGGTTAATGCCACACCCGTCCCTCATGGGCGAAACCGATACTCCTTCCGCTCCTCCCGCCGGCGCTTCCGCCAATGGCGCCGCCTCCGGCGCGGACGAAGCCAGCGCCATCAAACCCGCCGACCTTCGCGGCATCCTCCGCTACGTCCCGCAGTTTCGCGACCACGTCTTCGTCATCGCCATGGACGGCTCCATCGTGGATGACGAAAATTTTCCCAACGTCCTCACCGACATCGCCGTGCTGCGCTCCCTGCACATCCGCATGGTCCTCGTGCACGGGATTGGCCGCCAGCTCAAGCGCCTCTCCGCCCAGCGCAATCTCCCCATCTCCGACGCCTACGGTGGCGGCCCCACCGACGCCGACACGCTCCGCCTCGCCATCGAGGTCTCCACCCAGGTCACCCACCAAATCGTCGAGGGCCTCACCCAGGCCGGCCTCAAGTGCGCCGTGGGCAACGCCGTCCGCGTCGTCCCCGCTGGCATTGTCAAAGGCAAAGACCAGCTTTTCACCGGCAGAGTCGAAAAGCTCGACGTCGAATTCTTCCGCGAGCTCCTCAAGCTCGACATCATCCCCGTCGTCTCCCCCATCGGCTTCGACCGCGACGGCCATTCCCTCCGCATCAACTCCGACCACCTCGCCAGCGAACTCGCCATACGCCTCGAGGCCTCAAAGCTCATCTTTCTCACTCCCCACCAGGGCCTCCTCGTCGGTGGCCGCGTCGAGGCCAACATCCCCCTCGAGCAACTCGAGGCCGTCCTCGAAAAAAGCGAACAGCAGATTGACGAACGCGTCCGCTCCAAAGCCCGCTACGCCGCCCACGCCCTCGAGGCCGGCACCCAGCGCGCCCACATCCTCGACGGCCGCGTCCTCGGCGGCCTCCTCACCGAAATTTTCGACAAGGTCGGCGTGGGCACCATGATCCACACTAACGAATACCAGCAAATCCGCCACGCCCGCAAAAAGGACGCCCAGGCCATCTACAACATCACCCGCACCGGCATCAAGGCTGACCAGCTCCGCCAGCGCTCGCGCGACCAGATTGAGCGCGAGAGCGACCAGTATTACGTTTACGAAATTGACGGCTCCGTCATCGGCTGCGCCTGCCTCATCCCCTATGACGGCACCGACACCGCCGAACTCGCCTCCGTCTTTGTCACCCCTTTCTACCAAAAACGCGGCGTTGGCAAAAAACTTGCGGAATACGCCGTGCTCGAGGCCCAGCGCCGCAACTTCACCAAGGTCATCGCCCTCTCCACCCAAAGCTACGCCTTCTTCCGCAACGTCTGCGGCTTTGAGGAAGGCTCCGTCGAAGACCTGCCGCCCGCCCGCCGCGAAGACCACCTCAAAAATGGCCGCAATTCCCGCGTCCTCGTCAAGCACCTCGCCCCCGCGGCCAAGGAAATTTGACCACCCCTGTGAGTAAAATCACCTGCCGCTTCGCCCGCCCCGGCGACATCCCCGCGCTCGTCCGACTGCGCCTCGCCCTTCAGGCTGAAGCCCACCCCGCAACTCCCGTCCCCGTCGGTCTCGCCGGCAGGACGCGAAAGTTCTTTTCCGCCAAAATCCCCTCCGGCGAATTTCTCGCCGTCGTGGCCGAGGCGAACGGTGCTGTTGTCGCCGCCGGCGGCGTGATCTACCAGCAGCTTCCGCCCTCCGTCTCCAATCTCACTGGCCGCGCCGCCTACATCATGAATATGTATACTCTCCCCTCCCACCGCCGCCTCGGCCTCGCCACTAAAATCCTGAAACGCCTCGTCTCCACCGCCCGCAAGACCGGCTGCCGCCGCATCACCCTCCACGCCATGCCTGGCGCCCGCTCCCTCTATGCCAAACTTGGCTTCGTCCCCCGCGCCAACGAAATGAAACTCGAACTCTGAATCCATTCCTCTCCACGCTTTTATTTTCCTTCGGGCACTGGGAGCCCCTCGTGGCGAATTCTCCTCCGTTTTTTAATTCTTAATTCTGCATTCTTAATTATTCCTCACGCCCTCTTCACAAACTCTCCGATAATCCCGTCAAACGACCCGTTCGTGAAAAACACCACCGCGTGCGGCATCGCCCCCAGCGCTTTCGACGCCTCCAGCGCCGCCGCCAGCACCTCCGCGTTCGTCGCATAATGCCGCGCTTTTTGCGCCTTCGCCTCCGTATTCACCTCGGCGCACACCGCGCCCAAATCCAGCCGCTCCGCCGCCGCGGTCTTCTCCGCCCGGTGGATCGGCCCAATGAAAATCCCGTCCGCCTCCGCCAGCGCCCCCGGCAATTCCCCCTGCCACGCCCGCGTGCGCGCGGTGTTGCTCCGCGGCTCCAGGCACGCGAGTAGCTTCCGCCCCGGATGCCGCCGCCGCAGCGCCGCCAAGGTCTCCCGCACCGCCGTCGGATGGTGCCCGAAGTCCTCGATCACCACCACCCGCGCATCCCTCCGCAATTCCTCCTGCCGTCGGCGCGCCCCTTGAAAATCTTTCAGCGCGGCCAGCGCCAGCTTCGTCGGCTCCCGCGCGTCCAGCGCCAGTCCCGCCGCCAGCGCCGCCATGGCCGCGTTCCGCGCATTGAACAAACCCGGCACGCCCCATTGCACAGTCTCCCATTTCTTTCCCTTCCATACCAAATCAAACCTCGCCCCCTCCGCATCCTCCGCAAACTCCGCCAGCCGCAAGTCATTCCCCGTGCCCGTTCCCACCCGCAGCGTTGTTGTCCACCCCGCCGGTGGCAGCGCCGCGATGTTCGCATCGTCCCCGTTCTCCAAAATAAATCCGCTCTTCGGCACGATCTTCCGCAAGTGCTCGAACGTCCGCTGCACGTCTGCTAGGTCCCGGAAAATGTCCGCATGGTCGAACTCGATATTGTTGATTGTCACCAGCCACGGCTGGTAGTGGATAAACTTGCTCCGCTTGTCGAAAAACGCCGAATCATACTCGTCTCCTTCAATCACAAATGGTGCCCCTCCCGTGGCCCGCCCCACCGCCGCCCCGCTTGGCAAATCCCTCGGCACGCCCCCCGCCAGCCACCCCGGATCCGCACCCGCCGCCCGCAGCAGATACGCCGCCAGCATCGTCGTTGTCGTCTTCCCGTGCGTCCCCGTCACTACCACGTTCTTGCGCCCGCGCAGCACCAGCTCCCCCAGCAGCGCCGGCATCGAAACGAACGGCACCGCCCGCGTGTCCAGCAGCCACTCCATCTCCGGGTTGCCCCGCGTCGTCACGTTCCCCACCACCACCAAGTCGGGCTTTAGTTTCTCCAGTCGCGCCGGGTCATAGCCCTCGTGCATCGCCACCCCCGCCGTCCGCAGCACGTCCGACATCGGCGGATAAATCCCCGTGTCCGCCCCGCTTACCTCGTGCCCCAGTTCCCGCGCCAGCAATGCCACGTGCCCCATGGCCGTGCCGCAAATGCCCATGAAATATAGCCGCATGATTTTCAGGTGACTCCGCGCCCATGTTCTGCGCCCGCCGGCTCTTCCTCAAGACGGAAAAATTCTCCCGCCGCTTTATTTTTCGCCTCCACCCTTATCTTTTCACCCTCTCCCGACATCTCCATGCGGACTTCTTTATGCCGGCTTCGGCTTTATCGTCAGGGTCACCGTGGAGGACTGCACCGTGCCTGCCGCATTCTTCACGATCACATAGTATTTGCCCGTAAACTGCGCACCCGCCCGCGTGATGGTCAGGGTCGTCGTCGTCGGTCCTTTAATCCACGGCCCCACCTTGACGGCCACAAACTTTGTGGCCTTCGTGGCCTCGAAATACCACTGGTAGGTCGTCGTCCCGCCCGCCACCACCTTCACCGTAAACTTTACGTTGGAGAACGAGACCACCGACTGGCTCACCGGCTGCCCCGTGATCAAGGGCGAAACCGCCACCGCCGCCGTGTTGCTCTGCTTCGTGGCGTTGCCGCTCGTCGCCACCACGTAGTATGACCCGCCCTGCGCCGCGGTGATGCCCGTGATGGTCAGCGTCGAGTTCGTCGCCCCGCTAAACACCCCGCTATTGCTCACGATGTTGCCGTTTAGGAACCACTGGTAGGTCGGCGTCGGCAGCCCCACTGCCAGGGCCACCAGGTTCAATGTGGTGTTGGCCTTGACCGTGCCCCCCACCGGCTGCGTCACAAATTGAAGCGCCAGATTTCCCACCGCGGCGGTCGCGCTCGTGACATTGCCCAGGGGGTTGCTCACAATCACCGTGTAGGCCCCGAAATTGCTCGTCTGCACCGTGTTGATGCTCAGCGTGCTCGTCTGCGCCCCGGAAATGTTGCCGCCGTTCACCACCGCCAGACCATTGAAATACCACTGGTAGGTCGGCGCCGGCACCGCCGTCGCCACGACGTTCAAACTCACATTGGTGCCAATGTTCGGGGCCACCCCCAACGGCTGCGTCACAATCACCGGCGCCGCTTGCACCGTCAGGTTCGCCGACGCCGACGCCGCGCCGATGTTGTTCGTCGCCGTTACCGTAAAGTTGCCCGCCGAGTTCCCCAGCGTGCTGTTGCTCAATTGCACATTCGTCAGCACCAGCGTGTTCGTGGCTGACCCCTGCACATTCGGACCGTCCGACAGCGGCACGCCATTGCGGCGCCAGGAGAATGTCGGCGGCGGCAGGCCCGATGCCGCTGCCGTGAACGTCACGTTCCCGCCCACGGTCGTGTTTTGCGACACCGGCGCCAGCGTAATCGCCGGTGGCGCGCTCAAAATGATGTTCGCTGCATTGCTCGTCAAAGTCGTATTGCTGCCCGTCAGTAGCACCCGGTAAGGCACCGCCTCGGCCAGGGTGATATTCGTGATCGTCAGCAATGGCGTAGTTACCCCCGTGTAATTCACCCCGTTCGTCAGGTTCGTCCACGTCGTGTTCCCTACGAAGGCCTGCCACTGGAAGGTCAGGTAGCCCGCCGGCTGGCTCGGCAGCGGTTCCACCGTGAAAGTTGTGTTCCCCCCCACAAATCCCGCTTGATCCACCACCGGCGCCACGATGGACGGCGGCCACGCCTTCGAGATAAATATCCGCCCGCTGTCTCCCACCGCCACAAAGGTTCCGTTGCTGTAATCCAACGCCTGCAGGCCCGAGAACGCCTGCGGATCCAGGCTGTTCCACGAACTCGTCGCCGGGTTGTTCGCCGTGTTCGTGAACATCGCATCAATGTCGTTAAAGGCGTCGTCCCCCACCACCACCCACGTCGGCGTCCCGGCCGCATCGTTCCCGTAGGTCACGTCCCGCAGCACGTTCGCCGTGCTCGTGAACGGCACCGTCACCGACAATGCCGCCGGATCCACCACAAAAATCTTCCCGTTTGTCGCCACCACCACATTAAATCCATTGTCCCGCTCAATCCGTGAAAACTGTATCTCAGTCGTCGCATAAATGAACGTCCAGTTCAGCCCGTCCGGCGAAATCGCGATGATGTCCGCCGGCGTCTTGTCGGTTGTCGCCGGACCCAATATCGCCACATACTGCCCCGCCACCTCGTCATATACAATTCCGTGGAACGGATTGGTGAACGGCATCTGGTTGACGCTCCACGACGCCCCCTGGTTCGTGCTCGCCAGCACTACCGCCCCCGCCGTGCCGTTGCCTTCGGCCTGGGAATCGCCCACCGCCACCCACACGTTCCCCGGCCCCTTCGCCACCCCGTGCAGCGAATTCGTCGTCGGCATGTTCATGAAGGACCAATTCACCCCGTCAAATGAACGGTAGGCCGTCGCGCTGATGGACGAGAGCACCCCATCGCCCACCGCCATGAATTCCCCGGCCCCAAATTTCACATCGTTCAACCCCTGAGGACGCAATGACCGGATGTGCACCGTCCACAACGCCCCATCCGGTGAAGTGTCGATGGACTCATTTGCCCCCACCGCCACAAACGTTCCCAACCCATGCGTCACCGCCTTCAAGTCCAGCGTCTGGGCCGAGGCCCGATCCGCCCAGGTATTACCGTCGGTGGAAGTCAGTATGTAGCTCGTCCCCAGCGGATTGATGCCGATGTGGCCGACCGCCACATACCGCAGGTTCGCGCTGTCATATAGCAACCCGGTCAACTCCGTGTATAGCCCCGTGTCCCCGCGCGCCCAATGCACCCCGTCGCTCGACACCACTGTCTCCGAACTCGACGTCACTCCCAAAAATCTTCCCCCGTCAAACACCACCCCGGTGATTCTGTTCTTCGTCCCCGAGGTTCGCGCCTGCCAGTTGCCCGAGTTGCTCGCCCCAAAGCTCGCCGTCACAATGTTGCCCGAGTCGCCCACCGCCACAAATACGCCATTGCCAAATGCCACGCCGTTGAGGTTCACCGGCGCCCCCGTCTGCCCCAGCGTCCAGGCCAGCCCGTCCACCGACGTCAAAAACAATCCCCCATCCCCCACCGCCACAAATTCACTCAATGACGGCAGGAACGACATCCCGCGCACCGACCCCGTCGTCCCCGTCGTCCCAATCGCCCAAGTTACTCCGTCCGGGGACGACATCACGATCCCTCCGTCACCGAACGCCACAAATTCATTGTTCGCAAAAATCACCCCGCGCAGCGTGGAATTCGCCACCGGCACCTGCGGCAGCCACGACACCCCGTCGCCCGATTGCAGCATCGTCCCATTCGCGCCCACTGCCAGGTAAACTGGCGTCGTGCCATTCGCCACCAGCCCAAACGCCGCGCCGAAAAGTTCCTCCGTTGTCCCCGTGGACCGCAAAGTCCAGTTTGCCCCGTCTGGCGAAGTCAGCAGCGTCCCAATGTTCCCCACCGCCACATAAAGATTCGTCGCGTTGCCCCCACTCGCTACCGTCACCCCGTTCAACTCCCCCTCCATCTCCCGCCAATCCATCCCCGTGCGCACTGCCGATGGCGCCAGCACCGTCAACAACCCCGCAATGCTCGTCACGTTGCCAAACGCGTTGGTCACTTTCACCGTGTAATTCCCCGCGTCGCTCGCCTGCACGTTGTTGATGTTCAATGTCGGCGTGTTGTTCCCAGAAATGTGCCCGCCATTGATAATCGCCGTGCCGTTGAAGAACCACTGGTAAGTCACGTTCCCCGACCCGTCCGCCGTCACCGACAACCGGGCGCTCTCTCCCTGCGTCACGGTGGTGTTCGACGGCGGCGCCGCAATGGCCGGGCTTATCTGGAGCAGGCCCGGCGCGCTCGTCACGTTCCCGTTGCCGTTCCCCACCTTCACCGTGTAGTTCCCCGCGTCCGAACCCTGCACTCCCTTGATGAGCAGCGAGGTCGTGCTCGACCCTGTGACTCGCGTGCTGTCCTGCACCGCCGCTCCGTTGAGCAGCCATTGGTAAGTCAGCGTCGGCAGGCCCACCGCCGTCACGTTCATCGTCACCGTCGCCCCTGCCACCACCGTGTTGTTCGCCGGCGGAATGGTCACCAGCGGCACGATTGGCATGAACGTCGCCACGTTCGACGTCACGTTCCCCACCGCGTTGCTCACCAACACCGTGTAGTTGCCCAAATTCAGAAACTGGGCCGTGCTGATGGTCAATATCGGTGATGTGTTCCCGGAAATGTTGCCCGTGCCCCCATTCACCACCGCCACCCCGTTCAAATACCATTGGTAAGACAACGGCGCGGTTCCCGAGGCCGAGGAGGTGAATGTCACCGACCCGCCAATCGTTGGATTCTGGCTGACCGGCTGTAGCACCATCGCCGGTGGTGACCCCACGGTCAAATTCGCCGAGGCCGACACTGTCCCCACAATATTCGTTACATCCACCGAAAATACCCCCGCCGAATTCGGCAACCCCGAGCTGGCCAGTTGCACATTATTCAACACCAGCGTTGACGTGTTCGACCCCGTCACATTCCCCCCGCCATCGCTCAACAACACCCCGTTTTGCCGCCAGCGGAAGGTCGGCGCCGGCGACCCCGTCGCCACCACGCTGAACGACACGCTGCCTCCCACATTCGCCCCCACGCTCAACGGCGGCTGATTGATTACCGGCGCCACTCCCAGAGTGATGGTCGCGTTGTTGCTGATCAACGTCGTCCCATTCCCGTTCGTCACCAGCACCCGGTAGGGTATCACGTCCGCCAGCGTGATGTTCGCTATCCCCAGAATCGGCGTCGTGTTCCCGCTAAAGGTCGTCCCGTTGGACACCCCGTTCACCACGTTTGCCCACGTTGTCCCGTTGAAGCTCTGCCACTGGTAGCTCAGGAAATCCGCCGGCTGGAACGGCAACGGCTGCACCGTCAAGGTCGTGTTCCCCGATAGCACCCCGCCCTCATTCACGATTGGTCCCGACAGCGACGGCCCCCACGCCTTCGAGATATAAACCGCGCCGCCCGTCCCCACCCCCACAAACGTCCCGTTCATGAAATCCAGCGCCTCCAGTACGTTCGAGGAATTGGGATTCAATGAATTCAGAATCGACGCCCCGTTCAGCTTTGCGTCCGTATTCGTGAACATCGCGTCTATGTCATTGTTGGCTTCGTCGCCCATGAACACATACGTTTTCACACCCAGCGGATCCGCCCCATACGTCACGTCCCGCATCTGGTTCTCCGTGCTGATGAACGGCGTGCTCCCCACCAGCTTCTCCACCCCGCCCACCAGCGTTGGCGTGTAAACCACCGCCACGTGAATGGTCGCGTCAAACAGGATTACCACCTGCCCGTTCACCACCTTAATGTCCGTCAGCGCCACGGACGACGTAAATAGCGGCGACGACCAATTGATCCCGTCCGGCGATGTCCGCACATTGTAATACGACAGCCCTGTGGACGACGATGGCCCCAGGATCGCCACATAGAGTTGGGTCAACGGCTCCCACACCACCCCGATAAACGGGTTTAGCAATATGGATCCGGCACCGGAATCGAACGCGGGGAACCCGTTCCACGTCTTCCCATCTACCGAAGTGATGACCCCCGCCTCCGACAGCGGATCGTTGGGCGTATCCCCGGCATCATTTTGCACCCCCAGCCAGATCGTCCCGTTGTTAGTCACACCGGTTACGTTGCGGAAAGTCGACAGCGAGACATTCCCGTTGAATGAAGCAATCCCGCCACTGCTCCAGCTTAGCCCGTCATCCGACCAAAAAAGCACCGGTGGTTGCCCGTTCGTCCCCGCAATCCCGTTGCCCACGGCCACCGTCCGCGCTCCCGTGCTGTAAACCGCGTTCAGGGTCTCCCCCGCGCCATTAAAATGTCGGACGTTCCAAATCACGCCTTCCGGCGAACTCTCGATCTCCTCGTCCTTCCCCACCGCGACAAACACCGAGCCGTTGTTGGCCACCTTCGTGAAATCCGCGACCCCGGCGGAGGCGTGGCTCGTCCAGTTGATCGCATTCGTCGAAGTCAGAATGTAACTCGTGTCCAGCGTGTCGATGCCGATGTCCCCCACCGTCACGAACAGCGTGTTCGTGCTGTCATATGCCAGGGCGTTCAACTTCGTGAATGCTCCCGTGTCCCCGCGCACCCAGCTCACCCCGGCCGAAACCCCGCTCGACAGCAGCGTCTCCGAACTCGCCGTCACCCCCACGAAAGTCGTCCCATTATAGACCATGCTGGTGATCGTGTTCGCCGTGCCCGACACCCGCTTCTGCCAGTTCCCGATGCTCGCGCCGAAATTTCCGCTGAAGCTCGCGGTCATGATCGTCCCTCCCGATCCCCCAGCCACAAACAGCCCGTTCCCATAGACCACACTGTTCAAGTCCGCCGCCGTCCCCGTCTGCGACACCGACCACGAAAGCGCGTCCGGCGAGGTCAAAAATATCCCCCCCGCCCCCACCGCCACAAACAACCCTGAGCTCGCCAGATACGCCATTGCATGCACCGACCCCGTCGTCCCCGTCGTCCCCGTCGTCCACGTTACCCCGTCCGGCGAAAGCATCACCAAGCCATTGTCGCCGAAAGCCACAAACTCATTGTTCGCAAAAATAATCCCCCGCAGCGTCGTGCTCGATACCGGCGTCTGCGGCAGCCAGTTCTGGCCGTCGTTCGATTGCAAAATGGTGCCATTCGCGCCCACCGCCAGATAGAGCGACGTGTTGCTCGGCGAAATGTTCCCGTAGGCCACCCCGAAAAGTTCCTCCGTCGTCCCCGAGGACCGAATCGTCCAGTTGCCCCCGTCCGGTGACGACAAAATCAACCCCACCGCCCCCACCGCCACATAACGGGCCGTGGCATTTCCGGTGCTGGCCACCGTCACTGCATTCAAGTCATCCGTCTGCCCCTGCGTCTGCCGCCAGTCATACTGCGCCTGGGCGGGCACAACCGTCCCTAATGCCAGCAACAGCAAGGCCCCGAAAAAACCAAGTCGGCATAACGCCGCAGGGAGCAACCGTCCGTTGCGCATAACCCCGGAGCATACCAGTCCCTCTCGCCCACGCAACCAAATTTCCTCCCCTAAACCTGTAATTTATCGTAAAAATTTGAGGAATAAAATCCTCTTCGCCCTCTCCGCGTCCGCCACCTCCACCGTTCTGCCCACTCTACTTTTAACTTTTACCGCTCACTTTTCTTCCCCGATCCCGCCAATTCCTCCAGCCTGCGTAAAATGTCCGCCGGCGTCCGCGCTGGCTTTGCCTCCGCCACGCGTGCCCGCTCCGCCGCCAGCGTCGCCGGCTCCGCCAGCCAGCCGCGCACCGCCGCCGCCAAATCCGCCGGCCCGCGCAACACCCGGCCAAACCCGCGCTCCCGGCAATATTTCACCGTGATCATCTCCTGCGGCATGATTCCCCCCAGCGTGTTGAACAACAATGGCGCGCCCGACAAAATCGCCTCGCTCGTCGTCCCCGTGCCCGGTCGGGTCACCACCACCGACGCCACCCGCATCAATTGCGCCAGGCTCTTCACCCGCGGCAACGCCCGCACTGGTAGTTCCGGATGCCGTGCGCCCCACTCCGTCACCTCCCGCGCCGCCCGCTCGTCCCTCCCGCACAACGCCACCACCTGCGCCGGCCCGGGCAAAGCCCCGCCCGCCACCAAGCCGTCCAGTAACGCCAGATGGTTCTGCGCACTGTTCGCCCCGGTGGACAACAGCAGCGTAAACTTCCCCGGCTCCAGTTTTAACTCCTCCCGCACAAATGCCGCCTCCATCCCTGCGTCCCGCGGCGCCCAAAACGACGGATCCAGCAAAAAATCCCCCCGCCACGTCCGCGCCGCCGGCATCCCCAGCCCTCGCGCCGCCTCGCAACACTCCTCCACCGCCCCGATAAACAAATCCGCCGTTGGATTCACCCAATGCCGGCTGAATCCATAGCCCCCCTCGAGTTCTCCGCAATACGTCACGCACTTCGGTGGGGCCTCCGGCATCGCCGCCCGCGCTGCCGAAAAAAACGCGTGATTCAAGTGATCGTGCGTGCTCACCACCAAATCCGGCTGCGCCTTCCGCACCACCTCCATGAATTTTTTCCGCCCCGCCATGAACCCGCCGTTATCCCCTTCCTTGGGCTGCCCTCCGCAAAAACTCACCGCCTCCAAAATGTTGTAATATACATGGTGCAGCCTCGGCCATGTCCGCTGAATGAGGTTATACGCCTCCACCCCCACGAGATAAATCGGATGCGTCTTCTCCAGCGCCTGGTTCAGTTCCACCTGCCAGGTCGGCCGCTCCCGCTTCGCCCAGTCGCGCAACGCCCGCGCCCGCGTGTCGTGGCCGCCACCGGTGCTCGAAGTCAGCACCAAAATTCGCACCGGTTGCTCGCTCACGCTCCCGCCCTCCTCGTCAGTCCCAATGGACGTCCGCCTCGGGCTAAGCTCCGCCCCTTGCGTCCCAGCAGCCGGCCCACCCGCCGCCGCTCCGCCGCATTGACAATATACCCCGCACATCCCACCGCCCCGCACCGGCACGGATGCCCCAAAAACGAGTCCAGTCGAAATCCATAGTCAAAGGTCAGCTCCTCCCCTTCCGCAACGTCCTGCCGGGCAAAAATCCACACCCGTCCGGCCTCCTCCACCGCTTCACAATTCGGCGCGCAGCTGTGGTTTATCCATCGCGCCGCGTTTCCTGGAATCTCCCCATCCAAATAAACCCCCTCCCCCACCTCAAAAACATAAACCCCAACCCGCCTGTCTATTCCA
>CAZDAQ010000037.1:0-20628 GCA_964503425.1 uncultured Opitutales bacterium | reverse complement strand
GTCATTGGTTTCGGTTCCCTATGCCCAAAATCCTCTTCCTGGGTGACATTGTCGGACGTCCCGGGCGCGACGCCGTGCGCCAGCGCGTCCCGCAGTTGCGCGCCGAACTCGGCCTCGACTTGATTGTCGCCAATGCCGAAAACGCCGCCGCCGGCGCGGGCCTCACCGCCGCCATGGCCCAGGAACTCCTCGGCGCCGGGCTCGACGCCCTCACCCTCGGCGACCACGTCTGGGACCAGCGCAATTTCGACAATGAAATCGGCTCCCTCGAACGCGTCTGCCGCCCCGCCAATCTGCCCCCGCAGTGCCCCGGGCGCACCCACCTCGTTATCACATCCGCCAGCGGCTTCAAACTCGGCATCTTCACCGTCCTGGGCCGCAACTTCATGGGGATGAAAGCCGAATGCCCCTTCGCCGCCGCCGACCACCTCCTCCGCGACCACGCCAAGGAAGCCGACGCCTGGCTCGTCGAGTCCCACATGGAGGCCACCTCCGAGAAAGTCGCCCTCGGTTGGTATCTCGATGGCCGCTGCGCCGCCGTCCTCGGCACCCACACCCATATCCCCACTGCTGACACCACCATTCGCCCTCGCGGCACCGCCTACCAGACGGATGTCGGCATGAGCGGCCCTTACGCCTCCGTCATTGGCCGCGACATCCAGGTCTCCCTCGCCCGCTTCCTTGACGGCATGCCCCGCAAGTCTGAAGTCGCCACTGGCGATGTCCGCCTCTGCGGCTGCCTGGTCGAGATTGACTCCGCCACTGGCCTCGCTAGTCATGCCCAACGCTTCGAAGAATCGGTATCCACCACCTAGTGAACGAATGTTCCCGCAAGAAAATTTATCGCCAAGGAACCTGTTTCCTTAGTTACTGTTTAGGTAGCTAACAACTTTACCCCCGTGAACGCCGTCGCCATCCCCCCGCCGCCGCGCAAGCACCGCGGCCCGCCGGAAATCGCCTTCAGCGGCATCCTGCGCTTATACGGGTTGATTCAGCGCGTCATGCGTCCGTATTTCCTTCAGTTTGGCCTGAGCCCGTCCCAATGGGCCATCCTCCGCAACCTCCACCGCGCCGAGGAGGAAGGCCGCCTCGAAGGCCTCCGCCTGGTTGAACTCGGCCAACGTCTCCTGGTGCAGCCACCCAGCGTGACCACCCTCGTCCGCCGCCTCGAAAAAGCCGGCCTCGTTGGCCAGGCCGCCGCCCCGCACGACCGCCGCGGCGTCCAACTCCGCCTAACCACCCAAGGAAGAGAATTGGTGCAGCGGGTTCTTCTTGTGCACCGCGACCAAATCCGCCATGTCGTCGGCGGGCTTGACGACCGCGAGTTGACTCTATTTTGCGATATGCTCGAACGCCTCAACACCCACCTCGCCACCGCCGCCGCCAGCGGACCCGACTCCTCCAACTGACATGAAACGGTACACCACCCTGATTATTTTGCTCGCCGTCTTGCTTGCGGCTGGCGCTGCTTACTGGTTTTACGACCGCCATGCCAAGGCCGCCAGCGCCTTCGAAACCGTCCCGGTGACGAAGGGCGACGTGCAGGTCACCATCACCGCCACCGGCACTGTTGAGCCCGTGGAGGTCGTGGATGTCGGCGCCCAAGTTGCCGGCCTGATCCTCGCCTTCGGCGTGGACCCGCACGACCCCTCCAAAGTCGTGGACTACGACACCCAGGTCGAGGAAGGCACCGTCCTCGCTCACATTGACACTTCCCTTTACCAGTCCGACGTGGACCAGTTTACCGCCGAGCTGAATGTCGCCGAAGCGAACGTCAAGGTCGCCCAAGCCAACCTCGCCCAATACCAGGCCAAGCTCGTGCAGGCGCAAAACGACTGGGACCGCGCCCAGAAACTCGGCCCATCCGAAGCCCTCGCCAAAAGCGAATACGACAGCTTCCAGGCCGCCTTTGAAACGGCCAAGGCCAACGTCGGCGTCGGCGAAGCCAACGTCGCCCAAACCCAGGCCAGCATCATGGAGGCCGATGCCAACCTTAAACGCGCCCAGCGCAATCTCAGCTACTGCACCATCACGTCGCCCGTCAAAGGCGTCGTCATTGACCGTCGTGTCAACATCGGCCAGACGGTCGTTTCCAGCCTCAATGCCCCCAGCCTCTTCCTCATCGCCAAAGACCTCACCAAGATGCAGGTCTGGATCTCCGTCAACGAAGCCGACATTGGCCGCATCAAGCCCAACATGCCCGTCACCTTCACCGTGGACGCCTTCCCTGACCGCCTCTTCCACGGCGTCGTCGGCAAAATCCGCCTCAACGCCACCATGACCCAGAACGTCGTCACCTACACCGTGGAAGTCACGACCGACAATTCCGACAACGCCCTCCTGCCCTATCTCACAGCCACCGTACAATTCATGGTGGACCAACGCACCGGCGTCTTGACCATCCCGAATGCCGCCCTGCGCTGGCGCCCGCACACCGTCGACGAATCGGCCGCCATCGCCGCATCCGCCCCGGGAAACACCACCACGGCCAGCCCCGGCAACACCACTTCCAACACCACCGCCATTGTTGCGGCAGCAGGTGCGACTCCTGGCGACACCCAAGGCTCCGGCCAGCGCAGCGGCGGCCGCCGCGGCAACCGCGGCGCCAACAGCGGCCAACCCTCGAAAAATGGCACCGTCTGGGTTCTTGACCACGGCGTCCCCTCTCCCGTCAGCGTGCGTCTCGGCCTGAGCGACGAGGTTTCGACCGAAATCCTCAGCGGCCTATCCGAAGGTCAGGAAGTCATCACCGGTGAAAACACCCCCGATTCCGGCGGCGGCTCCGGCACCACCAATCCTTTCGCCCCGACCTTCCTCCGTGGCGGTGGCGGCGGCGGTAACCGCCGGGGTTAGCACGGCTTTATCACTTCGCGGAGCACCGGGCCATGTCCTTCATCAAACTCGATAACATCGTTAAAACCTACCAGTTGGGTTCGGTGGACGTGCCCGTGCTCAAAGGCATCACCGCCACTGTCGAGCGTGGGGAATTGGTCGCGCTCATGGGCAGCTCCGGCTCCGGCAAAACCACCTTGATGAACCTCCTCGGCTGCCTGGATCACCCCACCAGCGGCCAATACTGGCTCGACGGCGAGGAGGTCAGCGGCATGAACACCGACCAGCGTGCCGTCCTCCGCAGCCGCAAAATCGGCTTCGTCTTCCAAAGCTTCAATCTCCTCGCCCGCACCTCCGCGCTGGACAACGTCATCATGCCGTTGACGTATGCGCCCAAGCACCTCCCCGAGCACGAATCCAAGGCCCGCGCCACCAAACTCCTCCAGCGTGTCGGCCTCGGCGACCGTATTGACCACGAGCCCTCGCAGCTTTCCGGTGGCCAGCAGCAGCGCGTGGCCATCGCCCGCTCGCTCGTCAACCAGCCCTCCCTCCTCTTCGCCGACGAGCCCACCGGCAACCTCGACTCCCGCACCAGCAAGGAAGTCCTCGCCATGTTTCAGGAACTCAACCGTGAAGATGGGCTGACCATCATTCTTGTGACGCACGACGCCGTCGTCGCCAGCCACGCCAGCCGCGTCATCCACATCAAGGACGGCCTCATCGTCTCCGGCGCCTTTGCCCCCGGCGCCACCGATCCGGCCCTGACCCCCGCGCACTGATGTATACTTACTACCTCATTGTGCGCACCGCCCTGCGCGCCCTCCGCCGCAACGTGATGCGCTCCGCGCTCACCTGCCTCGGCATCGTCATCGCCGTCGCTGCGGTCATTGCCATGGTCGAAATCGGCAACGGCTCCTCCGCCGCCATCGCCAACACCATCTCCAGCATGGGCGCGAACATCCTCATGGTTTTTCCCGGCGCCGCCACCAGCGCCGGCATCAGCTTCGGCGGCGGCAGCGGGGTCAACCTTACGCCGGCCGACTGCGAAGCCATCCTCAAGGACTGCTCGGATGTCGCCAATGTCGCCCCCGTCGTCCGTTCCCGCGGCCAGTTGATTTACGAAAATAAAAACTGGGTCCCCCAAAACATTCAGGGCACCACCGCCGCCTTCCTTGACCTGCGCGACTGGACCAACCTCGACCAGGGCATCCCCTTCAGCGACCTGGATGTCCGCAACGCCAACAAGGTCTGCATCATCGGCCAGACCATCGCCCAGCAGCTCTTCGGCGACGAATCCCCCATCGGCAAGGAAGTACGCCTCCAAAATGTCTCCCTCAAAGTCATTGGCGTGCTCAGCCGCAAGGGCGCCAACATGATGGGCCAGGATCAGGACGACATCCTCGTCGCCCCGTGGACCACCATCAAATACCGCATCAACGGCACCGGCGGCACCTCCGGCTCCAGCACCGCCGCCTCCAGCACCTCCTCGACCCCCTCCACCCAATCCCTCTTTCCCGAAGCCAGCGTCGCCCTTTACCCCGCCATTGACGCCACCGAAGCCGCCGACAACCCCACCATGACCCGCTTCGCCAACATTGACCAAATTCTCGTCAAAGCCAAAAGCACCAAGGCCATCAACAAGGCGATTGGCGAAGTCACCGAATTGCTCCGCCAACGCCACCACCTGCGCTCCGATGAGGATAGTGACTTCACCATCCGCAACATGACGGAGATGACCACCGCCCTCACCTCCACCAGCCGCATGATGACCGAGCTTCTTTTCTGTGTCGCCTGCATCTCCCTCCTCGTCGGCGGCGTCGGCATCATGAACATCATGATGGTCTCTGTAACTGAACGCACCCGCGAAATCGGCCTGCGCATGGCCGTCGGCGCCAAGGCGCGCGATATCCTCAGCCAGTTCCTCGTCGAGGCCGTCGTGCTCTGCCTCATTGGCGGGCTGGTTGGCGTCTTTTTCGGGCGCGTCAGTTCCGTCGTTGTCACTGTCCTCCTGCACTGGACCACCCAAGCCTCCTACGGGGCGGCCTTTCTGGCCCTAGGCGTTTCCGCCATCGTCGGCATTGTGTTTGGCTTTTACCCAGCGTGGAAGGCCTCGCGCCTCGATCCCATCGAAGCGCTCCGCTACGAATAACCCGGCCCGCCATGCTGCCTCTTCGCACCTTGACGACCGCCCTGCGCGCCCTGCGCCGGAATGTGCTGCGCTCCGCGCTCACCTGCCTCGGCATCATCATCGCCGTCGCCGCCGTCATCGCCATCGTCGAAATCGGCAACGGCTCCAACCTGCAGATTCAGCAAACCATCTCGAACATGGGCGCCGCCATCCTCCTGGTCTTCCCCCATGCGGCGTCCAACAATGGCATCAGTCAGGGCGCCGGCACCGGCGTCACCCTCTCGCCGGCGGACTCTGACGCCATCGCCCTCGAATGCCCGGCCGTCCGCGGCTCCGCCCCGATCGTGCGCTCCCGCGGCCAGGTGGTCCGCGGCAACCTCAATTGGTATCCCTTTAGCATCATCGGCTCGACGCCGGACTATTTCTCCATTCACAACTGGGACGACTTTGCCGCCGGCACCTCCTTTACCGACGCCGATGTCCGCAACGCCAGCCAGGTCTGCCTTATCGGCCAGACCATCGCCGAAAATCTTTTTGGCGACGAATCGCCCATCGGCCAGACCCTGCGCCTGAGCGGCGTCACCCTCACCGTTGTCGGCGTGCTCAGCCCCAAAGGCGCCAACATGTTCGGCAACGACCAGGACGACATCCTCGTCATCCCCTGGACCACGGTGAAATACCGCATCAATGGCGCCGGTGGCACCTCCGGCAACAAGGGTAACGTCGCCACGCTCGGCACCGCCAACGCTCCGTCTTCCGCTTTCCCTGCCGGCGGTGGCACCCTCTACCCCGCACCGTCCGCCACCGCGGCCATGGATTCCCCCATCATGGTGCGCTTCACCAATGTGGACAGCCTCCTCATCGGCGCCCGCAGCATCACGGACATACCCGAAGCCATGGCTGAGGTCACCGCCCTGCTGCGCGAGCGGCACCACATCGTCGGCGGAACGGATAGCGAGGATTTTGTCCTCGCCGACCTCACCGAAATCGGCAACGCCATCACCTCCACCGGCCGCCTCATGATCCAGTTGCTCGTCTGCGTCGCCACCATTTCCCTCCTCGTCGGCGGCGTCGGCATCATGAACATCATGATGGTCTCCGTCACCGAACGCACTCGCGAAATTGGCCTGCGCATGGCCGTCGGCGCCAAGGCCCGCGACATTCTCCGGCAATTCCTCGTCGAGGCCGTCGTGCTCTGCCTGATCGGCGGCCTGATGGGCCTGGTCGTTGGCCGCCTCGGCTCCATTATTGTGAACGTCTTCATGCACTGGCCGACCCAGTTCTCGCCCCTGGCCGCGGTCTCGGCCCTCGGCGTATCCGCCGCTGTCGGCATCGTTTTCGGTTATTACCCGGCGTGGAAAGCCTCCCGCCTCGACCCGATTGAAGCCTTGCGCTACGAATGAAACCCCACTCCATTTCCCGGCGCCGGTCACGGCGCGATTTTGCCTTCTGGCGCCCCGCCATTCACGGCTTTGCGCTGGCCGGCCTGCTCATTCTCGCCGGTTGCATGGTCGGCCCGGATTACCATCCGCCCGTCACCAAGGCCCCGGCCACCTGGACCAGCCTGTCCCTCGCGCCCAACGCCACCGAAATGGAAGGCAACCTCTCCCTCGCGCCCAATTCCACGTTGGGAAACATGACCGACTCCGCCAATGCCACAGCCACCAGCCTCGTCTCCCCCACGAACATCACCATTGTGAACTGGTGGACCGCTTTCAACGACCCTGAACTCAACCAACTCATCCAGGAGGCCGCCGCCCGCAACCTCACCGTTCTCCAAACCCAGGCCGCCGTCCGTCAAGCCGCCGCCACGGTCAACGTCATCAGCGGCAGCTTCTGGCCTTCCGTCAACGGCAACGGCGCTTACACTTTCGGGGGCGCCAATGGCGGCGCCAACGGCATCAATACTTTCCAGGTTGGCGGCAACGCCCTCTGGAACGTGGACGTTTTCGGCGGCATCCGCCGCCAAATTGAATCCGCCCAGGCCAGCCTCCAGGCGGCCATGGAAACCCGCAACGACGCCCTCGTCACCCTCGAGGCCCAAATCGGCACCACCTACCTTGACCTGCGCACCGCCCAGTATCTCCTCCAAATCGCCCACACCAATCTCGACATCCAAGACCACACCCTTCAAATCACCCAGCAGCGCTTCAGCGGCGGCTTCGTCAGCCGGCTCGACGTGGAAAACGCCATCGCCCAAGCCTCCAACACCCGCGCCCAGATTCCCGCCCTCGAATCCGAAGCCCGCCAGGACATCTACCTCCTCAGCGTCCTCCTCGGCAAGGAACCCAGTGCCCTCCTTGAGGAACTCGACACCCCCGGCCCCATGCTCCAGGCCCCGGCGGAAATCCCCATCGGCCTGCCCTCCGACCTGCTCCGCCGCCGGCCCGACATCCGCGCCGCCGAAGCCCAGCTTCACGCCAACACCGCCAACATCGGCGTCGCCATGGCCGCCCTCTTCCCGCAATTCAGCCTGACCAGTTCGCTGCAATTCCAATCCAGCAACCTCGGCCAGTTGCTCAAATGGGCCAACAGCAGTTGGACCGTCGGCCCGTCCGTCAACTGGCAGATCTTCGCCGCCGGCAGCATCATCGCGAATGTCCATCTTCAGGAAGCCGGCCAGTTGAGCGCCTTCTATAATTACAAAAGCACCGTGCTCACCGCCTTCCAGCAGGTCGAGTCCTCCCTCACCGCCTTTTACAAGGAGCAGGAACGCTGCGCCGCGCTCCGCCAGTCCGTCGCCGCCAACCAAAAAGCCACCGACCTTTCCATGGAACTCTACAAGGAGGGCAGCACCGAGTTCCTCAACGTGCTCACGGCCGAATCCGGGCTCTTCTCCTCGCAGCAGCAGCTTGCCGTCAGCGAGCAGGCCGTCGCGTCCGACCTCATCGCGCTTTACCAGTCTCTCGGCGGCGGCTGGTCCGAATTCCCCAACCAAAACTCCGAACCGCTGCCATTCCCGCAATTCCCCTACGCGCCGCCCCCGGGTGCGCCGCCCCTGCCCCATTCCCGGTAGGCTGGCAAAATCCGGCGTTCGCTGAAATCAATGTGCCGGCGTGGCTGGCGGCGTGGGTGCCGGAGATGGCGAATTTGTATCCGAGACTGGCGGCGAACTCTTCGTCACTGCCGGGGTCGCCTGTCCGGGCTGTCCGGGTGTTGGCTGCCACGTCCGCGTGTATTCCGTCTGGCTGATGTTGGGCGTCAGGCTGTTGTTCACGGACTGGTCGTTATACCCCAGGCTGCGGCACCCCGCCAAGCCCGCCCCCAAACCTCCGGCTATTACCAACAGCACAAGAATGGACTTCATGCCTTCACCCTAGTTTCGCCGTGTCGCTTTGGCAAGCCGCGACCCCGCGCAATCAGGATTGGAAAGCCGGGTAAAAACTGGAAAATATCCGGCTCCGCGCCATTCCTCGGACTGCATCGTGAATCTCATCCTCTTCGAAACCACCGCAGACGCTACCCGGCTCGCGTCCGGCGATCCGCGCGCCGTTCACATCCGCGAAGTGCTGCGGATGCGACCCGGGGATGTCCTCTTTGTCGGCGCGGTCAATGGCCCGCGTGGCAAGGCCACCATCCTTTCCGACGATGCGGCGGGTCTGCGCCTCGATGTGGCTTGGGAGCCCGTGATCGAGCCGCCCCGCCCGTTCCACATCCTCGTCGGCCTGCCCCGCCCGCAAACCGCCCGCGACCTCCTGCGCGAAGGCGCGGCCTTCGGGATCGCCGCCCTGCACTTCTTCACCGCTGAAAAAGGCGAGCCGTCCTACGCCCACAGCTCGCTGTGGCAAACGGGCGAATGGCAGCAGCGCCTGCGCGACGGCGCCGCCCAGGCCTTCGCCACCAGCGTCCCTGCGGTGGCGCATCACGCCACCCTCGCCGCCTGTATCCAAAATTTGGATACGGATGCGCCGCCCGCCGCTCCGCGCCTCGCGCTGGATGTTTACGAGGCCGGCGCACCCCTTTCGCAACTCGCCCCCGCCGCCGGCCCCGTCGTCCTCGCCCTCGGCCCCGAACGCGGCTGGTCCCCGGACGAACGCGCCCAATTGCGCGCCGCCAGATTCACCCTGGCCCACCTGGGCTCCCGCGTCCTGCGCGTGGAAACCGCCCTCGTCGCCGCCCTCAGCGTCCTCCTCGCCCGCCGCGGCGAATTTTAAGCGCCCTTCCCGCTTTCCAGTATTTCCTCCACCCGCGCCAGGCTGCGCACGCTGAACACCACCCCCAGCGCAATCCCCGCCGTCACCGCCAGCAGCATCATCTCCCGGAATTTTTTGTCAAAGTCCACGTCGCGCTGCGAGGTTTCGGCCATTTGGGCAATGCGCGTTTTCGACGCCGCCACGAGGTTCGCCACATAATTGTCCAACAGTTCCGTGGGCTCGCGGTCCATGCCGCGCACTTGCCGGTCCACCGCCAGCATGCTCGCCGGGTCGTTCGGAACGTAGGTTTTAATCGCCGCGCGATAGGCCGCATCCAGCGTCGCATGGCTGTCCAGAAACTTGTCCAGCAGCGCCGTCGAAAACTGCATGGCCGCCAGCTTCGCGCGGGCCTCGGTCAAATCGTCGTTCACCTCCTGGTCCTCGCTCTCGAAGGCCGCCCAATATGTCGCAAAGTCCTTGGCGTTGCCCCCGCGCAGCAGCACGTCCTTCCATTCCTGCACCTGCTTTTTGAATGTCACCTGCGCGCGCCGCACCTCGTCCACCGTCCCCAGCAATTGCGTCGCCGTGGTCAGGGCCTCCTGCTGGCGCCGGTTCGCGCTGTCCACCGCCAGCAATCCCCACACCGCCACCGCCGCCAGCAGCAATCCCAGACACCCCACCAGCCACAACAGGCGGATGCGCAGGCAGGCCAGGGCTTGCTGGCGGCAAAGAATCTCCGAGGACGACATCGCGGCGGGGCAATCAATGCCCGGAATTCTTGTGGACGCTACGACCGCGCCGGTCAAGGTCAATGGCCCCGCTCGCCAGCGGGCGCCCACCTTTTTCCGTCACCTGATTGTAACGATTTCAAGATTGGTTTGCCGGGTCGCCTGCGTTTGCATGGGCTTTGTCTTATTTCCGCCATGTCTGCCACCACCATTACTTCCTCCACCGATATCCGTATTCATCGCAAGGACGACCAGGTCACCCACCTTGCGCTCATTGGCCGGCTCGACGCCCTCGGCGTCCAGAAAATCGAACTGCCGTTCACCGCGCTGACGGCCAGCCGCCGCAAACCCGCCGTCGTGGACCTTGCTGAAGTCACCTTTCTCTCGTCCCTGGGGGTGCGGATCCTCCTCAGCTCGGCCAAGGCGCTCGCGGCCCATGGCACCAAACTCGTCCTCCTCAACCCGCAGCCCCAAGTCCTGCAAGTCCTCGAGCTCGGCCAAATTGTCGCCATCATCCCCGTCGAAGCCGACCTCTCCGCCGCCTTCGTCACTCTCGGCGTGCAGTAAATGGTCGCCCGGGAAAATTTTCCCGGCTGCTCACACCGCCGCCTTGCGGTTGCGCAATTGCTTGGCCAGGCGGCGCGTGGTTTGCGCGATGATCGCCAGCAGGCTCAGCGCTCCCACCGTTCCACAGATGGCAAAAGTCCAAATCGCCGCGATTTGCAGGTAGCGTTTGTCCGTTCCCATCACCACAAATTGCACGGACACGCCCGCGAGCGCGGATACCCACTGCCCAATCCACGCCGTCCACCACAACGGCAGCGCCTGCGTGATGGCCACGTTGTCCCAGTCGTTCGGGTCCATCGCCACCTGCCACAACGTCCGCACCACGGCATACGGCTTCCACCACCACAGAATCGGCAGGAAAAACGTCCACACCGCCATTGCCGGTGATTCCACCGAAACGGTAATCCCCAGCCGCCGCACCGTCTTGGCCGCCCTCCACAACCACAGGCAGAAAAACACCACCGTCAGTCCAAACACCAGCCCATTAAAATTCACCAGGGTGTGCAACATGCGCTGCTGGTCCTGCGCCGCCCCCTGCAGGAGCCGCACTCCCGCCCATGCCGCCAGTAGCACCAGCGGCACATAAATCAGCAAACAGGCCGAAGCCACCCACGCCCGCCAGCGCAGGCTCGTCAACGACGTGGATTCGCGGCGCCCCCCCGCCTGCGACAACACCACCGCCGGCGTCGTTTTCAGCCGCATCGCCGCAATGCTCGGCGCCGACGGCAGGGCGGGTGTGGACGCTTCCGGAACGTCGTCCTGGGGTTTGGACTCCATGGAGGTTTTGCTTAAACTTAAATGCCGCCCCAACCAAGTTTATTTTCTCCCGGCAGCGGCCTTTTTACCTGCGAAAAGACTCACGCTAACGCCTCGCTGAATGCGGCTTCGATCTGCGCATAGGGCTCGACGCCCACTGACACGCGCACGAGGCAGGGGTCGAGTCCCAAAGCCGTTAGATGCGCGGATCCCGCTGCCGTGCTCACCAAGTCATAATGCGCCAGAAACATGAACGGGCACAGCAGCGTGAAATTAACGCCGAAACTGGGGCCTTTCACCACCTTCACCCGGTCGTAAAACCGCGCCAGGTCGCCGCGCGGAGAAAAACTGAACACGCTGCCGGTGGTGTAACCCCTGCGCGCCAACCGCGCAAAATTTCCGCGCGACCGCTCTTCACCGGGCCAGTAAACCGCCTTCACCGCCGGATGCCGCCCGAGAAATTCCACCAGCCGCGCCGCCGACGCCGCAGACTTTTCAATTAGCGGCGCGTAGCCGTCAATCTGTGCCGCCAGCCGCGCCAAGTCCCGCGGGTAATGCGGCGGCAGCGTGGCCGCCACCGGCCCGCGCAATTCTGCCGCCCACGGCGATGCCGGATTAAATACCACCGCCCCGCCCATCACGTCGCCTTCGTTCGCCGCAAACTTCGTCAGGCTGTTCACCACCACGTCGCTGTGCGGCAGCACATCCACCACCCGCGGGCTCGCCAGCGTCGGGTCCACTACCAGCACCGCGCCGTGCTTTTTGCACAGGGCATGCAGCGCCGGCAAATCCCCGGCATGCAACAGCGGATTCGTCGGAAACTCCGCCACCACCCCTGCAAGCTCCGCGCCGTGCTTTTCGAAAAAAGCTTCCAGCCCCGCCTGATCGAACACATCCAGCCAGAAGTGAAACCGCTCCCCCGGCCCGAGAAACTTCTTCAGCACTTCCGTCGTGTCCACATATTGCCAGCCCAACTGCAACCAACGGCGTCGCCCGCGCTTGGCTTGAGCTTCCCGGATTGCCTGAAACACCGCGTAAAACGCCGTCATCCCTGAACCGGTCAGCAAAATGTCCGCCGGCTCGGCCACGCCATACGCCTCCGCCAGATTGCCGCGAATCTTCGCCGCCGCGTCTCCAATAAACGTTGCTTCAGAGAAACGGGTTATCCCTGCGCCAGCCTCCGCTAAAATATCCTCCGCCTGCCGCGAGGTAATGGCCGCGCCCACATGCTGGTGAAAAGCTTTCGCGCGGGCCAGCACCTCGGTTTCATTCGCCACCGCCACCACCCAGGCTCCCCGCCACACCTTGGGGGCGGATGCCTTCGGGCCAACAAAATGCGCCAGACCCGCCGCCAACGCCTCGCTCTGCACCAGCCGCACCACCTGCCCGGCCCCGCCGATTTCTTTTCCCGCTAGCTCTTGCGCCCGCGCCACCAGCGGGTTCGTCAAAAAACGCGGGTAACCCACGCGCATCGCCGCAATGGTCTCGGGGCGGCGCTCCTCGTAGCCGATGATGTCCGCCAGCCGCGGCAGGCTGCACAGCACGGCGTGCGGAGAATCGGGCACCGGCTGCCCGAGCGGTATGTCATGGAAGTCAGCCATGGGTGAAGCGCGTGGCAAAGCCCTTCAGCCAACACCACCCGCCCCGCCCCCGCAAGCGGCAAGTGGCGCCCGCGCCGCGCAATCCCCTGTTGCGACTCAGGATTGACGCGCCCCGGGTAAACGGGCAGAAATCTTCGCGCATGAAGTCTGCCAAAGCCCGCTCCCGCCCCGCGCCCAAATATCGCCGCATCGTCCTGAAGCTCAGCGGCGAGGCCCTCCAGAATTCCAAAACCGGCGACCCGATTGACCAGGGCATCCTCTCCCGCGTCTGCCGCCAGATTAAGGAAATTCACGCCCTCGGCGTCCAAATCGGCGTGGTCGTCGGCGGTGGCAACATCTTTCGCGGCCTCACCGGCGAGCGCGACGGCAGCACCGACCGCGCCACCGGCGACTACATGGGCATGCTCGCCACCGTCATCAACGGCCTCGCCCTCATGAACGGCCTCGAAAAAATGGGTGTCCAGGTTCGCGTCATGACGGCCATCCCCATGGACAAGGTCGCCGAGCCCTACATCCTCCGCCGCGCTCTGCGCCACCTCGAAAAGGGCCTCGTCGTCATCTTCGTCGCCGGCACCGGCAACCCCTACTTCTCCACCGACACCACCGCCGCCCTCCGCGCCTCCGAGCTTGGCGCCGAAATCCTGATGAAAGCCACCAAGGTGGACGGCGTTTACAACAAGGATCCCCTCAAATTCCCCGACGCCAAAAAATATCAGACCCTCTCCTACCTGGACGCTCTCCGCGAGCGCCTCAACATCATGGACTCCACCGCCTTCTCTCTCTGTCTCGACAATAACATCCCCATCCTCGTCTTCGATCTCGACGCCCCCGACAGCATCCTCAAGGCCGCCCTCGGCCAAAGCTCCGGCACCATTGTTAAGTAATCCGCCTGCCGCCACCCCTTCCGTCCTGTCTGGTTTTTGGCTTCTTAATTCTGCATTCTTAATTCATAATTTCCCTTTATGGACTCCAAAAAAATCCTCGCTGATGCCCGCTCCGCCATGACCAAGGCGGTCGAGTTCACCCTGCACGAATTCGCCGCGCTCCACACCGGTAAGGCCTCCCCGCTGATGGTCGAGGGCCTTCACGTTGACGCCTACGGCAGTTCCATGCGCATCAAGGAGGTCGCCGCCATCACCACGCCGGACGCCCGCACTATCCAGATTCAGCCCTGGGACAAGGGCCTCCTCAAGGAAATCGAAAAGGCCATCCAGGTCGCCAAGCTCGGCTTCAACCCGCAGATCAATGGCGACGTCCTCCGCTGCCCCATCCCCGAGCTTTCCCGCGAGCGCCGCCAGGAGCTCGCCAAGGTCGCCCACACGCAGGCCGAGGAGGGTCGCATCCGTGTCCGCACCGCCCGCCGTGAAGCCAATGATGTCCTCAAAAAGGCCAAGACCGCCGGCACCATTTCTGAAGACGACCTCAAGCGCGCCGAAAAGGAAATCCAGCAGGAACACGACAAGCAGATCGCCAACATCAACCAGCACCTCACCGCCAAGGAAGCCGACCTGCTCAAGGTGTAGCCCGGCATTAGCAATTTATCTGACCATGTCCTCGGCCATGTCAGATATCTACGCCAGTATGGAGCAACGAGCCGGCCATCCGGATCATTCGTGCTGAATTCTGCATTCTAACTTCTGCAATCTTTGCTCATGTCCCCGCTTCCTGCCCGCGTCCGCCGCGTCGTCCTCAAGCTCGGTACCGGAACCCTCACCTCCGGCGTCGGCCAGCTGGATGTCGCCAAAATCGCCGCCCTGGGCCGCGAAGCCGCCGCCTGGCGCCAGGCCGGTCTCGAGGTTCTGATCGTCAGTTCCGGCGCCGTCGGCCTCGGCATGGGTCGCCTCGGGCTGACCAAGCGCCCTGCCAAAGTCAGCTCCCTGCAAAAATGCGCCGCCGTCGGCCAGAGCATCCTCATCGAAACCTGGCAGCGCGCCTTCAATCCCTTCAAGCTCACCGTCGCCCAGCTTCTCCTCACGCGCGACAACGTCGCCTCCCGTTCCCGCCATCTCGCGGTCAAGGACCTCCTCGAGGAAATCCTCGCCGACGGCCTCATCCCCATCATCAACGAAAACGACTCCGTCAGCGTCGAGGAGCTGAAATTTGGCGACAACGACATGCTCTCCGCCCTCGTCGCCAGCCTCGTTGGTGCCGAGCTGCTCATCCTCCTCTCCACCACCCCCGGCCTTGTCGACCGCAAGGGCACGGGCAAAGTCATCCCCGTCGTCGAGCGCATCACGCCCGAAATCGAGGCCCTCGCCGGCGGCACCGAAAGCGCCACCGCCGTCGGCGGCATGATCAGCAAGCTCGCCGCCGCCAAGATCGCCACGCGCTCCGGCTGCGGCGTCATCATCGCCAGTGGCGACGACCCCGCCATCCTCCCCCGGCTCCTCGCCGGGCAGGCCCTCTGCACCTTCTTCGTCCCCGAGAAAATTCCGCTCGATTCCCGCAAACGCTGGCTCGCCTGGTTCCAGCACCCTGCCGGCATCGTCACGGTGGACGCCGGCGCCGAGCGCGCCTTGCGCGAGCAGGGCCGCAGCCTCCTCGCCAAGGGTGTCACTGCCATCGCCGGCGATTTCGCCTCGGGCGACGTCATCGCCATTCACGGCCCGGCCAACCGCGCGATTGCCCGTGGCATCACCCAATTCTCCGCCGCCGATGCCGCCGCCATCGCCGGCCAGGACTCCGCCGCCATCGCCGCCAAGTTCCCCGGCCGCAAACGCCTCGAACTCGTTCACCGCGACTCGCTGGTGCTGCTGTAATCGGCGCAGCGCGCCGGTGTTGGTGTTTTCCCGGCAAAAGCACAACGGGCGCGGAATCTTTTCCGCGCCCGTTGTTATTTCCGCGATTGATCCTTTCCTCTCACGGCCCCCCAATCGTCACGCTTGCGCCATTAAAACTTCCGTTCTTGGGCACGAGCTTCCCGCCTGGCGCGCCTTGGAACCCGAACGTCACCTTGTCTCCTGGGTTCAACGCGGCGTTGTAAGCGAGATTCTGCAACATATAGCGCGTCCCGCTGTGCGTCGCGATTTGCGCGCTCCAGATGTTCGTGATGCTCGGCGCGAAATCAAACGCCAGCGTCCAATTTGCGATCGGCTTGTTCGTATTGTTCGTGATCACAACCTGGCCCACAAATCCCGCGCCCCAGTCGTTCACATCCTGGTAGGTCACGGCCACCGTGCCAGTCACCGGCGGCGGTATGGTGCTACCGCCACTGCTGCCGCTGCCCGTGCCGGAACTGCCCGATCCCGAACTGCCGCTGGAGCCGCCGCCTCCAGAACTGCCTGTGCTTCCACTCCCGGAGTTGCCGGTACTTCCTGAACCACTGCTTCCCGTTCCGCTTCCGCTCGTATTCCCACCACTCGCGCCACCACTGCTGGCGCTTCCACCCGATAGCAGCACCCCGTTCACATACACATTCGTCGGCTGCACCTTCACATTCCCCGGTGCGGCGTTGAACCCGAACGTCACTGTCCCGCCGCTCGGCACAAATCCGTTCCACGACTCATTCGCAATCGTCGTCGTATTGCCCTTGGTGCCCAACAGCGCCCCATTCCAAACCTGCGTCGGGTGATAGGGCAAATCGAATTGCACTGCCCAGCCGTTCCATGCGGCCCCCGTCGTGTTCGTGAGCGTGATCGAGCCGGTAAAGCCCGCGCCCCAATCATTCGCCACGGTCAATACCGCCGGGCTCGTTGTCGTTGTGCCGCCGCCACTCGTGCCGCTGCCGCCGGAACCGCTGCTGCCACTGCCCGAACTCCCGCCCCCACCCGTGCCGCCTCCACTCGCCGGTGGAGTCGGCGTCGCCACTGGCTCGTTCGGCAGCGCAATATACGGCACCAACCCGTTCAGCAGCGCCAGCGTCAGCGCCTTCAGGCTGCGGTTGTAATAATTCACCGGCGCGAGCTGCGCGTTGCGGATATACATCGCCTCGTTGAACGTTCCCGTCCCCGCCGCCGACGCTCCGCATGCAAACGGCCCGGCAAACGCGTTGTCGAGGTAGCTCACCGTCGGCGAGCCGCCCTGCGTGTAACCTGAAACCAATCCGTTCGCCCCCACGCCCGCCGCCCAAATGCTCAGCCTTTGGCAAAACGCCTGCGCCCGCGGTTCGCCGTAGAGAATGTAGTCCATCCCCACGCGCCACGGCGTCCGGCATGCGTCATACGAATAATTCACCCCGCGGCTGTTCGGGTTGCCCGCGCCATCGCACCAGTCCGAGTCCAACCCCGTCTGCGCGTTAGCGTTCGCCGCCAAAATCGCATAGCCCTTGTCAATCACGTTCAGCCACGAGGCATCGCCCGTCGCCTGCGCGAACGCCCGGTAATACGCCGGCGCAAAATACGAGAGGTTCATTACGTCCGATCCGCCCCACACGTCGCCGGGCTTTAGCACGAACGTCCCGCTCTCCACCATCGTCGCGCGGATGCGCGCAATCTGCACCTTCGCCGCCGCCAGGTAATTGATTTTCCCCGCCGAGCCCCACCGCTGGTCCGCCAGCAGCAGCGCATACGCCACGTCCTCGTCCGCATCCGTCGCGGCGTTACTGCCCTGCACCGTGCCCGCGCCTGTGATCTCCCAGTTCATCAGACCGTTCGCGTCGAGGAACTGGTTGTAATAACCCCACAGGTCGTTAAACAGCGCCGGGTCATTGTAATCCGCCGCCAGCAGCATCCCGTAGCCGATGCCCTCGGACACCGTGCTCGATCCGTCGTCCCACAACACGCGCCGGTAGCCCAACGCCCCGTTTGCCGTTATCTGGTTCACGTCCCAGTTCTGATAGGCCGCCGTGGCGTCGGCCAACCGTGCCGAAACCGGCCGGCTGCCAAACGGATAATTCAACTGCACCGGGGTTGTGCCCTGCGCCTCAGCCTGCTGCCAGCCCAAGCCGGCCAGCAGGCCGGCGAACCAAACTTTGCGGGCGGTTGCCCGCCAGTGTAAATGCATCATGACATTTGCCTTCATTGGAGAATTTCGGGGGCCATGCCTCCGCTTCACAGGGGATATTCAGCCAGCCCGCACGCTTGCAGGTAAGAATCCTCCCGGCGCAGGCTTATTCCGCTAACCGCTACTTTAACAAAAATTTTCCAAATTACCCCGCCGCGCTTGCACCGCCACCCTCCCTCCGTCCTCAGGCCAGCCCCTGCCCGCCCGGAATAACCTGCACCCTTCTGAATTTCCTTCCCAACCGCTTTCGGGCTGGCGTAATATCCGCCCGGCCAATCCCTGCGAACCGGCCACTTGTGGGCACCGAATATCTCCACGCCTATTGGCGAATGCCGTATATCGAGCAACCCAAGCCCGAAACGGGCGGGGACAACGTCTTTGCCCGCCTCCCCACCCTGGGTGACGACCGCGCCGCCCTCATCATCTGGCGCGGCCCGACCTCCTACCTCGTCCTCAACAAGTTCCCCTACAACGCCGGCCACCTCCTCGCCGCCCCTTACCGCGAAGTTACCGACCTCGCCAGCCTCACCCCCGCCGAGCGCGCCGACCTCATGGACGCCATCGTCAAGGCCCAGGACATCCTTACCCGCGCCCTCAAGGCCGAAGGCTTCAACGTCGGCTTCAACTTTGGCCGCGCCGCCGGCGCCGGCATCCCCCGCCACGTCCACGCCCACATTGTCCCCCGCTGGAACGGCGACGGCAACTTCATGCCCGTCGTCGCCGACACCAAAGTCCTTCCCATCGCCCTCGATGCCCTCTGGGAGCGCCTCCGCCCTTTCGCCATCTGACCCCTCCTCTATTTGAATTACCCCCGTCGCCTTTCATGGAACCCCGTATCCTCAAATTCCCCAACCCCCGCCTCCTCAGCCAGCTTTACTGTGGCCGCGAGGCCAACCTGGCCAAGGCCGAGGAGGCCTTTAATGTCAAAATCGCCAGCCGCGACGACTGGCTCCAAATAGACGGCGCCGAGCCCGACGTCGAACGCGCCGCCCAGCTCTTCGAGCTCCTCAACGCCGGCCGCGTCCAGGGCCTCGCCATCTCGCAGGTGGATTTCGACAACACCCTCGCCGCCGTCCTCCGCGGCGAAGCCGCCCAGCTCCGCGAACTCTTCGAGAACCCCCTCGTCCTCCGCCTCAAGCGCTGCACCATCGTCCCCAAAACCATCAACCAGAAGCGCTACCTCCAGTTCATCCGCAAGCACGACATCGTCTTCGGCGTGGGCCCCGCCGGCACCGGCAAAACCTACCTCGCCATGGCCGCCGCCCTCACCGCCCTGCTCGACGGCCAGGTCGAAAAAATCATCCTCACCCGCCCCGCCGTCGAAGCCGGCGAAGCCCTCGGCTTCCTCCCCGGCGACCTACAGGAAAAAATCCTCCCCTACCTCCGCCCCCTTTACGACGCCATGTATGACATGGTCGGCAAGGAAGACTCCGCCCGCCTCATCGAAAAGGGCGTCATCGAAATCGCCCCGCTCGCCTACATGCGCGGGCGCACCCTTTCCAACGCCTACGTCCTCCTCGACGAAGCCCAGAACACCACCCCCGAGCAGATGATGATGTTCCTCACCCGCCTGGGCGACCGCTCGCGCATGATCATCACCGGCGACATCACCCAGGTGGACCTCCCCCGCGCCAAAACCTCCGGCCTCAAGCAAGCCATCCAGGTCCTCCAGGGCGTCCCCGGCATCAAACTCTTCTACTTCGAATACACGGACGTCGTCCGCCACCCCCTCGTTGCCGCCATCATCCAGGCCTACGAAGCCTTCCAGTCCGAGTCCACCCGCTCCAGCTAAATGTCGCAATCAAATAGACTCAGTGCGATCTTTTATCATCATTTGGGCTATTGTTATACCCCTAGTCGGAGCGATTGCCGTAATTTGCTACGCGTGGCCCGCGGCACTGTCGCGCAACATTGTCGACACAACCAATATTAATGAAGAGTCCACAGCTAAAGGAACTATACCCAGGAAGTTTGTCCCCTACCTGATCACTATATCGATTGTTATTTCGCTGGCATCAATGGCATTTCTGCCTTTGCTATTTGATTTTGATCATCTTCTTCCCGCAGGCGAATTGGCCTATTGGAATTCTACATGGAACCATATCAAGGCTTGGATCGTGAATATGTGGTTTCCCTTCCTGCAACTCGCGAACGTCTTGATTCTGGCTAAAATCCGACAAAACGACATAAAACGCAGGAAAAGATCACCCTTGAGCCTTGTCGTTGCGCTAAGACTGGCCTCGTTGACAGTGTTTGTGCCCCCCTTGGCGTTTGGTACAGCGATTTACTTCTTGATGCATTTTCAAGCTGGAATTGGCGGTTGATCAGAGTGATCACGATTGCGCCCTCCTCACTCCCCCTTGACCCACCCCCAAATCCCGCCCTTCCGCCTCTGCCTCTTGCGGTGCGGAAAAAGCTCCGCGTGTGTGCCGATTCGCACGAGAATAATTGCTCTCGCCGTGCGCCGATAGAGCACCACCAGGTCGCCCTCCAAATGACAGTCCCAATGCCCCTGCCAATTGTCCGTCAAGGGATGTTCATCGTATTCCTCCGGCAAAGCATCGTGTTTCGCCAAAAGATAAAACAAATGCTCCGCCTCATCAAGGGAGACCCCGCGCCGAATCAATTGACGCAATTCTGCGTCAAACCTTTTTTGCCTTATGATTTCCCTCATACAGGCTGCGGACCCATTTATGGATTTCTTCCTTGGTGGAACCAACTCGCACCAAGCCCCGCCCCGCAATCGCATCCCGCATCGCCCGCCGGGTGGCAGGGGACGGTATGCCGGTCTCGTATTTGCTGCTGGATTTCGTGCTCACGGCTTGATCCTGCCTAAAAACCCTGCCACCGTCAACCACGCCGTTCTTCGCTCCCGCCCGCCCCCCACCCCATGCCCCTCGCCATCGAAACCACCAACCTCACGCGGGACTTCGGGGCCTTCC
>CAZDAQ010000036.1:0-20645 GCA_964503425.1 uncultured Opitutales bacterium | reverse complement strand
GCGGAAACCACGCATCCCCACCCCGCAAATTCCGCAGTGCCACTCCCCGCGCCACAATAAAGTTTTCATTGGCTGTCTTCCCTTTCGCATTCGCCTTGGGCGCCGCCACCTCCCGCCACTCCCCGCGCCGTGGATGCGTAATGCCCTCGCGCAAAAACTTCCCCGTCAGCGATTCCGGATTTTTCAACACCTCAACCACCGGCCCCTGCGCGACAATCCGCCCCCCATGCACCCCCGCGCCCGGCCCCAAATCCAGCACCCGGTCCGCCTGCCGCAGCGTGTCCTCGTCATGCTCCACCACCAACAGCGAATTTCCCTGCCGCTTCAACGCCTGCAATGCGTCCAACAGCCGCCGGTTGTCCCGCGCATGCAAACCGATCGAAGGCTCGTCCAGCACATACAACACCCCCGCCAGGTTTGACCCCAGTTGCGCTGCCAGCCGAATGCGCTGCGCCTCCCCGCCCGACAACGTGTCCGCGGACCGGTCCAGCGTCAGGTAACTCAATCCCACCCGGTCCAAAAACTTCAACCGCTCCGCCACTTGCGGCGTCACCTCGCGCGCAATCAGTTTCCCGCGCCCGTCCAGTTTCAATCGGCCTAGCTGCCTCAATAGTTCCGCCGGGGGCAGCGCCAGCAGTTGGGGAAGGGATAGCGGCTCGCCGCCGGCAAAAGGCAGCTTCACCGCTCGCGACACCGCATTCAGCCGCTCGCCTTTGCACTCCGGGCACACCAAATCACTCTCCGCATACGACGGCGCTTCCGCATACAAATCTTCCTCGCCATCCAGTTCAGCAAACAGCTTCCCATGCCCCCGGCACCGTGGACACCACCCGCGTGGTGAATTCCACGAAAACTGCTTTGGCTCCGGCTCCGGATAGGATTCCCCCGTTGCCGGGTCTGTCCTCGTCGTCGAAAACCACCGCGGCACCCCGCCGCGCGCTTCGAGGAGAAAACACGCCCCGCTCCCGAGCTTCAACGCCGTGTCCAGCGCAGCCTGTAGGCCTTGCGTCGGCGTCCTCGCTTCCGCTCGCTTTCCAAAATCCGCCACCATCACTTCCACATCGTGCTCCCGATACCGGTCCAGTCGCGTGAATTTTTCCACCGGCACCAGCCGCCCGTCGCACCGCAACAATTTGTAACCATGCTCCCGCGCCCAATCCGCCAGCGGCTGGTGGTGCCCTTTCCGGCCCCGCGCCAGCGGCGCGAATAAATACAAATGCTCCACCCCACCCTGCCGCTTCACCGCCTCCCGCAACCGTTTCGCCAGTTCCACTCGTCCAAGCGCCACCAGTGGCATGCCCGTTACCACACTGTGCTGCACGCCCAATCGCGCATACAGCAACCGCAAATACGGCGCCACTTCCGTCACCGTCGCCACCGTGCTCTTGCGTCCGCCGCGTGTCACCCGCTGCTCAATCGCCACCGTCGGCGGCAGCCCCGTGATTGCGTCCACGTCCGGCCGCGGCAGTTGCTCCACAAATTGCCGCGCATACGCCGACATGCTTTCCAAAAACCGCCGCTGCCCTTCCGCAAACACAATGTCGAACGCCAGTGACGACTTGCCCGATCCCGACACTCCCGTCACCACTGTGAACTCCCGCCGCGGCAGCGTGAACGTCAAATTCTGCAAATTGTGCTCCCGCGCGCCCACCACGCGCAACGCTCCATCGGGTGCGGCGTTTTTGGAAACTTTTCCGCCTGGACATTTCTTCGATATTTCTTCGACGCGAAGCCCTACCCGCGCAACGCGATCCTTCATATTTTCTTCCAGCGTCCTTTTCAAAAACGGCGCCGTCGCGGTTTTCCCTTTGGCCAATTGCTCCGGCGTTCCTTCCGCGACAATTTTCCCTCCGTTCGCCCCGGCCTCCGGCCCAAGCTCAATCAGCCAGTCGCACGCCGCCAGCACGTCCGTCTGGTGCTCCACCACCACCACGCTGTGCCCGCGATCCACGAGTCGCTGCAGGGTCTCCAGCAGCCGCCCCACGTCATGCCGGTGCAGCCCCGTTGTTGGCTCATCGAGCAACAGCAGCGACGGCCCCGCGTCCTCCTCCATTCCGCCGAGATACCGCACCAGCTTTAACCGCTGCGATTCTCCGCCCGAAAGGGTCGTCAGCGGTTGCCCCAGCGGCAAATACCCCAGCCCCACTTCCTCCAGCGTCTGCAGCCGCCGCGCAATCGCCGGCTGCTCTGCAAACAGCTCCCGCGCTTCCCTCACTTCCAGCGCCAGTATCTCGTTCACGCTGTGTCCGTGCCATGCGCACGCCAGCACTTCTGGCCGGAATCGCTTTCCTCCGCAGCTCGGACACGGCACGAACAAATCGCTCATGAATTGCATCTCGACGCGCTCATAACCCAACCCCGCGCAATGCGCGCATCGCCCGTCGCCACTGTTGAATGAAAAATGCGACGCCGTGAACCCCGCCGCCTTCGCCCCTTCGCTTGCCGCCAGTAGTTTCCGCATCCCCTCCCAGGCTCCGCAGTAAAGCGCCGCATTGCTGCGCGGCGTCCGACTCACGGGCGATTGATCCACCAGCACAAGATCTGCGAACGTAGAGGCGCCGCGGACCTTTTCCATCACCGCCGGCTCTTGGGCGGGTTGCCCGCGCTGTGCCCGCAGTCCTTCATACAGCGCGTGCTCCAGCAGCGTGCTCTTCCCCGAGCCCGACACCCCGCACAAACCCACCAGCCGCCCCAGCGGCAAGCTTACATTCAGCCCGCGCAAATTATTCAGCGTCACCCCGCGCAGCACCAAATGGTTTCCATCTTCCAACTTTCCTGTTTGATCGACTCTTTGCGGCTTCACCACCCTCCACTTTTCCGGCGGCGCCAGCGTTTTCCTCCCGCTCAAATATTGCCCGGTCAAACTGGCCTTGTCCTTTAACAGAGCCTTCAGCGGTCCGTTGAACACCAGCCGCCCGCCGCGTTTGCCCGGCTCCCGGCCAATCTCCACCACTTGGTCCGCCGCGCGCATCACCGCCTCGTCGTGCTCCACCACCACCACCGTGTTCCCCTGGTCCGCCAGCCGCCGCAAAATCCCGATTAGCCGGTGGATGTCCCGCGGATGCAGCCCCACGCTCGGCTCATCCAGCACAAACAGCGTCTCCACGAGCGATGACCCCAGGCACGTCGTCAAATTCACCCGCTCCGTCTCCCCGCCCGACAACGTGCGTGTTGACCGGTCCAGCGTCAAATACCCCAGCCCCACTTCCTCCAAATACCGCAGCCGCGTGAGCATGCCCTCCATCGCCAGGTCATTTTGTGCGCCAATTTTCTTTGTATCCAATTTCTGAATACGCGCGCCCGCTTGCGCCAGCAGCTTCCGCAATTCATCCACCGGCAGTTGGTAAAGCTCCGGCAGCGTCCGCCCGCGCCACTTCCACAGCAACGCCTCCGGCTGCAACCGCGCTCCCTGGCAGTCCGGGCATCGCGTGTAGGTCCGGTATTTCGATAGAAACACCCGCACATGCATCTTGTAGGCGTTCCCCTCCAGCCAGGTGAAAAACCGCCGCACGCCATACCACCCTCGCGGCCATTCCTTCTCCCCTTCGCCATAACCCGGCTCCCCGGCCAGCACCAATTCTCGCTGTGCCGCGCTCAACTCCCGCCACGCCACATCCATCGGCACGCCGTGCTTTTTGCACGCCCGCGCCATGTCCCGCTGGCTCTCCCCATACACCGCGCCTTGAAATGGCCGGATCGCCCCGCCCCCCAAGCTCAACTTGGCATCCGGAATCACCAGCCGCTCGTCTATTTCTATCACGCGCCCGAATCCGCGGCATTTCGGGCACGCCCCGAGCGGCGAGTTGAAGGAAAACAATCCCGGCGTCGGCGCGCGAAATTTCCGTCCCGTATGTGGCGAATGCAACCCCTCGGAAAATCGCCCCAGCTCACGGCCTTCCTCATCGAGCAGCCGCAACGAGCCTTGGCCGAATCGCAGCGCCGTTCGCGCCGCCTCCAGAAATCGCGCCGCGTTCTCCGTCGTTAGCGTCACGCGATCCTGCACCACCAGCAGCGGCGCATCCGGCGGTAGCGTCGCCGTTTCCTTTTCCAAATCCTCCAGTCGTGACACTCGCGGCGTTTTCTCCCCGCCCGCCACCGCTCGCGCATAACCCTGCGCTCGCAGCGGGCCGAACACCTCCGCCCACGCCAGTTGCGCGGGTTTGCTCACCGCAAACACCACCAGCGCCGTCCGCCCCTCCCATCGCTCCCGCGCTTTCCGCCAAATCGTTCGCGGGTTGTCGTCCTCAATCACTTCGCCTGTGGCCGGGTCATGCAGCTTCGCCGCGTGCGGCCACCACGCCTTGAAATAATCGCACAGCTCCGTCATCGTCCCCACGGTCGAGCGCGAGGTCTTCACCGTGTTCGTTTGCTCAATCGCAATCGAAGGCCGGATATTCTCAATCCGCTCCACCCGCGGCCGGTCCAGCCGCTCCAAAAACTGCCGCATATACGGGCTGAACGTCTCCACATACCGCCGCTGCCCTTCCGCGTGCAGGGTCTCAAACACGAGCGACGACTTCCCCGCCCCGCTCAACCCCGTCACCACGATCAACTTCCCCAGCGGTAACTCCAGGTCGAACCCCTGCAAGTTGTTCTGCCGCACCCCGTGCAATCGAATGGTTTCCAGTTCGGACATAAATCGCGTGGCGAACCTTTGAAGGAATACACCCTCCGCCAAACCGCAAGCCACTGCTGCGGTTTAACTGAAAAAGACTCTGGCCTTTACCCCCCTCTTCGCAGGCTTGCCGTCCCACCTTTCCGCCCCCATCATCCTCCCGTGGCTTCCGATCACGACAGCATTGATCACGGTTACGCCGCCAAGGCGCACCCCGCGATTCACCTCAAGAGCGCCCGCTTGTCCTGGCAGCACCCGTTTAACCGCGAGCCCCCCGCTCCCTGGAAAATCGGCGTCGTGATCATAATCGTGCTGGCCGCGCTCACCATCCTCAATTTGCTTCAAGATTGGCGCGTCGGTGTGCACATGACGCACATGCGCGCCGAAATCCGTGATAACGTCGTCACCCTGGCCGACGCTGCGGCCCAGTATATGGCGGCCCACCACGTCACCAGCGTCAAAGCCACCCAGCTTCCCGACTCCTCCCCGGATTTCCCTCTCAAGCACCTCCCCACCACCATCATTGGCGAATCCTACAGCGACAAGGACTTCACCGCCACTGGGCCGCAGCACGACGCGAATCCCTACGCCAACCTCACTTTCTCCCTCGACGACCCCACCGTCTGGGTCCACATCCCCAACGGCCCGAACCTTTCCTTTAATATCCGCTGGCACCACGAAGGCGATCCCGACTTCGTGTCTGCGCCCGCGATCCTGAGCAAATGATTTCGCCGGGCCACTAAGCCCCTGGCTATCGGTCGTAATTACCCGGCTTAATTGCGGCAACACATCGGGCTTTGGCATACATGGCTCTGCGGCGCGGGCATGTCACACGCCCCTTCGCCACAGCCTCCCGCGGCCGCGCCCTTCGTCATAATCCCGTAGCCCCCGAGGATCACCCGCTTCACCGGCAGTCCCGTTTCCGGGTCTTTTGTCAGCGGATCGTCCCGCATGGACTGCTGCACTTCAAAGCGCCGCACCGGATCGCCCGCCTTCTGCGGCACCGTCTCATAAACATAAGTGGCCATGTTGTTTTGGAAGTAAACGGAGCCTTGGGAAAAAGCTCGGCCCTCAATATATTCATCCACGGCGTTCCGTCAACGCGGTTCCCTGCCTGCGCGCACCCATATATCGCCCGCTTTTCTTTCTTCATCCTTCCGCGTTCATCCTTCATTCTTCTCTTTCCATGCCCTTCGGCGAAACCATCGCGGCCCCTGCCACCCCCGCCGGCGAATCCGCGCTCGCGCTCCTCCGCGCGAGTGGCCCGCTCGTCCCCACACTCGCCGCGGTCATCCTCGGTCGCGCTCCCGACTCCCCTCCCCCACCCCGCCAGGCCACCGTCGGTGCCTATCACGCCCTCGCCGGCGAATCCCTTGACCAAATCGTCCTCACCCGCTACGCCGCTCCTGCTTCTTACACCGGCGAAGACCTGCTCGAAATCTCCTGTCACGGCAATCCCCTCATCGTCCAGCGCATCCTCGATGACCTCTTTGCCCGCGGCTGCCGACCTGCGGAACCCGGCGAATTCACCCGCACCGCTTTCGCCAACGGCAAGCTCGACCTCTCCCAAGCCGAGGCCGTTGCTGACCTCATCCGTGCCCGCTCTGAGGGCGCCCTCCGTGCCGCCCGTCGTCAGCTTGACGGTGAACTCAGCCGCCGCGTCCTCGACTTTTCCCACGCCCTTCTCCAAATCCAGGCCGAAATCGAGGCCTACATAGATTTTCCCGAGGAAGACCTTCCGCCCGAAAACCCCGCCGGCCCGCGCGCCCGCTTGGCCACCCTCGCCGTCGACATTTCCGCCCTCCTTGCCACCGCCCGCCACGGCGCCGTCCTGCGCGAAGGGGTCCATGCTGTCATCGCCGGTCCACCCAACGCCGGTAAATCCAGCCTCCTCAACGCCCTCCTTGGCCGCCCCCGCGCCATCGTCAGCCCCGAGCCCGGCACCACGCGCGACTTCATTCAGGAACGCTTCCTCGTCGGTCCCTACGCCATTCAAATTACCGACACCGCCGGCCTCCGCGCTGATGCCCCCGGAGAAATCGAGCGCGAAGGCATTGCCCGTACACTCGAAAAAATCTCCACTGCCGACTTCCTTCTCCTCGTTATTGATAGCACCCAAGAGCCCCCGTCACTTCCAGAAATAGTTTTTAAAGCCATAAATCCTAATCGAACTCTGATTATCGAAAATAAGACAGACTTGTCGGAATCTAAAAACAGACAGGACTTTCTGTCTGAATGCCGACACGTTTGCATTTCTCTTAAATCCGGCTATAACCTCGACCTTCTTCGCTCCACACTTGCCCAACTCCTCGACCAGAATTATCAGGTCTCTGACGACGAAATCGTTCTCACCTCCGCTCGCCATGTCGAGGCCCTGACTCGCGCGCAGCTCGCCCTCACTGCGGCCATTGCCAAGCTCGACTCCCGTAGCCCCGCGGAACTTACCGCCAGCGACATCCGTTATGCCCTCGAGGCCCTTGCCGAAATCCCCGGCCTCAGCTCGCCCGACGGCCCCACCCGTCCTGATCACGAGGCCATGCTCGACCGTCTCTTTGCCACGTTCTGCATCGGTAAGTAATGCCTGGAACTTATTCCTTAGCCTTCGACACCCTCCGATTTTCGGCTTAACCCTCATCCATGTTCCCCGGCAAAGAAATCCGCCTTGGCCCGGCCAAACCCTACGATGTCATCGTTTGCGGTGCTGGCCACGCCGGCTGTGAGGCCGCCCTGGCTGCAGCTCGCCTCGGCGCGGATGTCCTCATGCTTTCCGGCAACATTGACACCATCGCCCAGATGTCCTGCAACCCGGCCGTCGGCGGCCAGGCCAAGGGTCACATGGTTCGCGAGATTGACGCCCTCGGCGGCGAGATGGCTCTCAACACCGATGTCACTGCCATCCAGTTCCGCCTCCTTAATGCCTCCAAAGGCCCGGCCGTCCAAGCCCCGCGCGCCCAATGCGATAAAAAAGCCTATCAGTTCCGCATGAAGCATGTCCTCGAGCTTCAGCCGGGTTTGACCCTTTTTCAGGCACTTGTCACCGCGTTGATTTTTGAAGGCGATGCCGTCGTCGGCGTCCGCACCAACCTCGACATCGAGTTCTATGGCCGCACGGTTGTCGTCACCACCGGCACCTTCTTGCGCGGCCTGATGCACATTGGCCGTAACAAAAATGAAGGCGGCAGGCTGGGGGACTTCTCCGCCAAAAGCCTGTCTTCGAGCTTCCTCGAAGCCGGCATCGATTTGCAGCGCCTCAAAATCGGCACCCCCCCGCGCATCCTCGGGTCCAGTATTGACTACTCCAAATGCCGTGAACAACCCGGCGACGCCACGCCCACGCTCTTTGCCTTCTACGATACCCGCTTTGCGGTTGATCCGTTCCACGTGGAACAATCGGTGAGGGCAGGGGAGACAGATCCAATCAAGCCCCCTGACTTGTTCCACGTGGAACATCGCCCGGGTCAACGCCTCCTCGGCTGGCTCCCCGGTCAAAACCAGGTTTCCTGCTGGATGACCGATACCAGCGCCGAAACCGCCCGCATCGTCCGCGATAACCTCCATCTCTCCGCCATGTATGCCGGCGAAATAGAGGGGGTGGGGCCCCGCTACTGTCCGTCCATTGAGGACAAATTCGTCCGCTTCGCCGACAAGCCGGCCCACCGCCTGTTCCTCGAGCCCGAGGGCCGCCATACCGACGAATGGTATATCAACGGCCTTTCCACCTCCCTGCCGTTCGACGTCCAAATCCAGCTGCTTCACAGCATCCCCGGGCTTGAACGCGCCGTCCTCCTCCGCCCTGCCTACGCCGTCGAATACGACTTCGCCCCCCCCACCCAGCTTCACCCCTCCCTCGAATCCAAAAAGGTCTCCCATCTCTTTTTCGCCGGCCAGATCAACGGCACCTCTGGATATGAGGAGGCCGCCAGCCAGGGTCTCATCGCCGGTATCAATGCCGTCCTCAAAGCCCGTGGCGAGCCTCCGTTCAGCCTTGGCCGCCACGAGGGCTACATCGGCGTCCTCGTGGACGACCTCGTCACCAAGGGCACCAACGAGCCCTACCGCATGTTCACCAGCCGCGCCGAATACCGCCTCCTCTTCAACCACGGCAGCGCCGAACTGCGCCTTTTGGAGCACTCCGCCCGCTTTGGCCTGGTCCCGCCTGACCGCCTGACTCGCATCCGCGAAAAAGCGCGCCTCGTCACCGAATGGACCGCTCGCCTCGAATCCGAACGCGCGCCCGGCGGTTCCGTGGCTGATCTTCTCCGCCGAGCCTTGGCCGAACGCCGCCGTACCGCTTCCGACGACACTGGCCCGGAAGGCGAGGGGAGTGCCACCGTCCCACCCGTCCCCGATACTAGCCTACCATCTGGGCTCCCCCCCGGTTTTCTTGCCCTGCCTGCGCCGACTCGCGAAGAAATCATCTACCGCGTCTGCAACCGTGGCTACCTCGAACGCGATTTGCGCCAAGTGGAGAAATTCCGCCACCTCGAAAACATTCGCCTTCCCGCCGATTTCGATTACCATTCCATTCATGGACTCCGCGCCGAAAGTCGCCAGAAGCTCGCTGCCGCCCGCCCGGCGACTCTCGCTCACGCCCACCGCATCAGCGGCGTTGGCCCCGCCGACATCTCCCTGTTGCTTGTGGCCCTTCGCACCCAGCATCCGGTGTCCTGAATTTCCGGCACGCATTTTTAGACCCCGACTTGTAAATTGCCTGTGACACCTGCGTCACAATTGGGCGTCAACTGGACCAGATTAGTTGTAAACGATTCCACTAGAACAACTTAATCAAAAACACCCCGGCTTGCGTCGTCTGTTATAATCAAGCGCGCTGACAGCTCCTTTGAACTTCTCGGCCTTCATCGTACTCTTACTTTCACCCGCCGCTCATCCCTTCGCATGAAAAATTCTACCGACAAAAAAATCCTCGTGGTGGATGACGAACACGACGTCACCGAATTGCTCGAATACAAACTCCGTCACGAAGGTTACGAAGTGAAGTCCATCAACGACCCGCTGCTCATCATGGGCACCGCCCGCCAGTTTCAGCCGCATCTCCTCATTCTCGATATCATGATGCCCGAGATCAGCGGCCTGCAAATCTGCCGCATGTTGCGCGCCGATCCAGTCATGAAGGACATCCCCGTCATCTTCCTCACTGCCCGCGGCGAAACCGAGGACCGCGTCAAAGGCTTTGAAACCGGCGCCGACGACTATCTCGCCAAACCCTTCGACACCCGCGAACTCCTCCTGCGCATCCAGGCCCTCTTTCGCCGTCTTGCCCAGCAAAACGGCGGCCAGCCCGCCGCTAAAACCCTCCAGATTGGTCACGTCCTCGTGGATGTCGAAAAGCACCGGCTTACCGTCAAACAGCAGGAAGTCGAACTTACCGCCACCGAATTCCGCCTCCTCAAGCTGCTCATGGAGCGCAAAGGCCGCGTGCAAAGCCGCGAAAATCTCCTCGTCAACGTCTGGAACTACGAGGCTGACATCGAGACGCGCACGGTGGACACCCACATCCGCCGCCTCCGTGAAAAACTCGGCACCGAGGCCAATCTAATTGAAACGGTCCGCGGCGTGGGCTACCGCGTCATGGAAACCTGATTTTCACCGTGCATCCCACGGATGGATGGTTTTAACCATCACCGCCGCGGCGCCCTCCATTTTTTTCGCGTTCCATTCCGGCGAATTCGTGATTCTCTCTCTGCATGTGGGAATTTCTCGCCTTCGTCGCGGTCATTGCGGTTTTGGTCCTCGCGTGGCGCCTGGTCGCGCTGCGGCGTACCATCCGCGACCTTGCGGACGCCGCCGAGGCCCGCGCTCCGTTTCTGATGGGCCACACCGGCATTTTTCGCCAAAGCCCCGCGCTTGCGCGTTTGCTTCGCGCCCATAACGACCTCGTCGCCCAGCACGCCCAGGCCAGTCGCCAGGAGCAGGGCCATCTCGCCCAAATCGAAGCCACCCTCGGCAACATCACCGAGGCCGTGCTCATTTTAAATCCCGATCAGCGTGTCCTCCTTGCCAACAAAGCGGCGGCGGAACTGCTCGGTGCGGAAAAAGTCGCCCCCGGCCAGCGCCTCGAGTCCGCCGTGCGCGGCGGCCCGCTGCTCGATTACATCTACCGCACCTTGCGCGGGGAAACTCTGCCCAGGGCCGAATTCCCCCTCCACCGCGGCCGCGACCAGCCGCGCTGGATCGAACTCTCTGGCGCGCCCGTCGCTGCGCCCGACGGCTCCACTCTCTATCTGTTTGTCCTGCACGATATCACCCGACTTAAAAACCTCGAAAACGTCCGCAAGGAATTCGTCGCCAATGTTTCCCACGAACTCCGCACGCCCGTCACCATCATCAAGGGCTTCGCTGAAATGCTCGTCGAGGACGACGCCCGCCTCCCTGCTCCCGACCGCCTCCGCTTTCTCGAAAAAATTCGCCGCAACACCGAGCGCCTTGCCGCCCTGGTGGACGACCTGCTCACGCTCTCCCGACTCGAGAGCGATCAGCAGCGCCTTGACGCCCGCCCCCAATCTCTCCGCGCCCTCATTGATGAGGAAGCGGCGGAGTTTGCCGACCGTTTCCGCGCCGCCGGCGTCACCCTCGAACTCGATTTGCGCCACACCTCCGACATCCTCCCGATAGACGCCCTCAAAATGTCCCAGGTCTTTCACAACCTCCTCGACAACTGCTTCCGCTACGCCAAGGGCTTCACCCGCGTCCGCATCCTCACCCGCGAGGAAGACGGCCTGGTCCGCGTCACGGTTGAGGACAACGGCTGCGGCATTCCGGTGGCCGATGTGGCCCATGTTTTCGAACGCTTTTATCGCGTGGACAAAGGCCGCTCCCGCGAGAGCGGCGGCACCGGCCTCGGCCTTTCCATCGTCAAGCACATCGTCCAGCTTCACGATGGCTCCGTCGCCTGCGAGAGCGAGGAAAAGGCCGGCACCCGCATGCACTTTACCCTCCCCGCGCCGGCGTAATGAGCGTGCGCTTAGCCCTTTTGTAACCGAAAAACTTTTGCGGCAGATTATTTTTTATCTGCCGCCAACGGCAGCGAAATCTGCTGAATCGTTTTCTCGTAGGGATTTTCCACCGTCAAAGTGGTCAGCGAAACATGCCAGACCGGTTGCGGCAAACCTTGTGTTCCGTTTGGCCCGCGTACAGCCCACAAGGCATCGCCAATTGGACGACTGTTAGCAGGATCGTAAATGAGTGCCCGCTCCACCTGCAAGACGGTATTGGGATCGTCGGGCGCCGTGGTGCTCCCGGCCTGATAAACGAGGAACGACAGGAGCATTTCCGGCCCAAACTCAGTGGGTGAGTTCCAAAAGGCGAGGGACTTCACCGTGGCGGGTACCGATCCATCTTTAGCCGGGCCGAGTTTTTGCAGTTGCTTGGCGAAAATAATTTCGCCCAACAAAGCGCTCCCAAGCAGCATCGGCGGTGTTTCACTGGTAGCCATGAGCGGCAACTTCGAGCTTGTGCCTTTGAGCTTCACATACCACCGGTTGTTTTCACGGATGAGTTCGGCCTGCTTGAGCTCGTCGCTCGGTTGTATCGGTGAATTGGCCGGCACAAACATTTTTGCTTTGGAAAGCAGGGTAAGGCTTTGTCCTTCGGCCGCGGGCCTATACGTGAAGGGTGGGGGACCACCCTCCAGATAGGCGGCATAATCCGCGTAAGCCTCCACCGCGGCCGATGCCGGCCCCCCACTCCCCGGTGGCAGTGGTGGGGTGCGCGCAGCCGCATAGGACAGTGCAAACACATCGCCGGCTTTTAAATTTGTCTTGGTGCGCCCCACGATCACAACTTTCGCCCGCGCCTCCACCTGCACGCCATCCTTGCCTGGCGTGGTGTTGACCGAAATGACTTGTATCACCAGCGCCTCGGGTGCGGTCTCCTGCATTGCCTCATCCGCTTCGAGGGATCCCGCCCGCGCCACCACCACGCTCACCAGCAGGCCCAGCAAAGCCCCGCGACACACTCGCGTAACAAATCCGGAGCACGGGACGGGCAGGGTGGAGGACATTTGCTCACTTTACTCCATTCGCTGGTGTAAAACAAAGCCGCAATTCCTTGTCCGCCTCCGGCTTGGTCCTACTCCCAGCCCCATAAAAAAGGCGGGCCGCCTACCCCTAAGCGGCCCGCCACTGATTGTCTATCTCGTTGCTTGTTACCCCATCTCCCGTAGGAGAAGTCACGATGACGCCTTTCTTATACCATCTTTCATGCCAACCCGGGCCAAACCGCCGGAAAGACCAAAAAACTTATTCCCAAAATTCCCCCTCACCCCCCTCATAATCCCCCATGCTTTATGCCGGATTCGCCCTGTGACGGCAAAACTTTGGCTCGCCACTGCCGCCCCCAGGCACAAGAAAATAGTCGGCGCGCTTCCCCGGTCGCCCTGTGTCCCCCCCGCCGCCATCGGCTGCCCCGCGCTCGGGCCCTACCCACCACCGCCATGAAGTTCATCCCCTCGCGCAACCGCCAGCAGTATGAGCGCATGTGGTTTTTCGAGAGCATCCGCATGTGGCGTGACGAGCGCACCGGCCAGTTGGTCGTCATGTGGCGCCGCGGGCGGTTTCTCGGTTTCGCCATCGGCCTAATGCTCTTTTTCTACTTTGGCTTTGTCGCGGCGCTCACTTGGTGGGTTCAGGTCCTCGCTCCCGGCATCCCCGTCACCTACGTCCAAAACCTCAACCCGATCCAGTGGTTCACCCTCCCGCGCACTTGGAGCGCGTATCAGCGGGACCAAAGCGACCAGCGGGAAAAGCTCGCCGCGTCCCTGCGGCCCGACGCCTCGGTTGGCTCATCCAAACCCACGGCTACCCCCGCCGGCCCCGCTCCCGCATCCGTATCCAAGCTCAACCTTGCGGCGGAGCCCTTCAGCCCCTTGCTGGCCCAGTTCTTTGCCCACAATGGCGGCTCCGGCAAGCTCCTCGGCATCCACTCCGTCAACATCCAGGGCAATGTCACCCTTTCCGCGGGCAACCACCTCCACTTTTCCCTCGTCAAGAAAATGCCCGACAAGGTCCGCCTCAATATCCACGACAACCTCAGCACGAGCGAGTCCACCCTCGTCACCGACGGCAATACCACTTGGAAATGGACGGACAATCCCTTCAAAAATGGCGTCCGCAAAGCCACTCCCGCGGAAGCCGCCGCCATGTACCGCGAGGTGATGTATTGCGATGTCGCTCTCGAGGCGGTCGTGCACTCCGTCAATATCACCGAGCCCGCCGCCTCCGCCGCGGCCGATCATCATTTCGATCTCCAATTGCCCTACGGCATGCGCGCCCGCATTTTCCCCGACCCGGACACCTGGCTTCCGGGTCGCATCGAAATAGTATATGTACAGGACGGCCGTACCAACACCAACGTCATCACCGTGCATGACTGGATGACCACTTCCGGCCTCTCTGAGCCCGCCAACATCTCCGTCACCCTCAACGGTCAGCCGCTCCTCGACTGCCGCTTCGAGTCCATCCTCTACGATTCCGGCATCTACGACATCCTCTTCCAACCGCCCATGGGCGCACCCATTCAACCGCCGTCAGGAGCCGTGCCTGTCGCCCCGCCGGCGGCTGCGGTCGCCGCCCCCGCGCCCAAGCCTGCGCCCATTTCCGTCCCATCCCTCACCCCCGGCGGTTAAGGGCGTGACCACCGCAAAAGATTGGCTCGCCTCCCCGCCCCATACCGAAGAAAATGCCTCGGATATTTGAAAAGCTGCCGGCGCCTCAGCTCGCTCCCCGGGTTGGTTGCGCGCGCTGCCGGGTCTTGCCATGAAATTCACCGTCGCCCGCACGCGCATGCAGCGCGACCTGCTTGATGGCTTTTTTGAAAGCTTTACCCTCAGCCGCAGCGCCCAGACGCGTGAGCTCATCGTCCTTTGGCGACCCGGTCGCTTCCTGGGGCTGTTGCTCGGTCTGCCGGCCTTCTTTTTCCTCAGCGTCGTCATTGCCATCACCCTCTGGATTCAATCGCTCGCCCCCGGCATTGCCGTGCATTACGCCGACATTGCGAACCCCGCGCACTGGGCCGACGTCGCCCAACGCTGGCATGCCTACCAAAATGCCAGTGCAGCGAACCAGAATCCCGTGCTCATCGCCTCCAGTGCGGAGGATCTCGCGGCCCAGGCCAACGCCCGCGCGGCGGCCCGGGTCTCCGGCGACGGCGCCACCAATTCCTCCGCCGTCTATTCCCTGCCCGACAACCCCATCAATTCCGCCGTTCCCTACGGCCCCCTGCTCACCCATTTTTTCACCAGCAACGGCGGCACCCAAAAACTCCTCAGTATCCTTTCCATTCAGATTCACGGCACCGTCACCATGGACTCCGGCGAGACCCTCAATTTCACGATGGTCAAGAAGCCGCCGGGCAAGATCCGCATCAACATGCACGACAGCATCACCAACAACGAAGCCACCGTCCTCACCGATGGCCACGAAACTTGGAAATGGACCGGCGATCCCTTCCAAAACGGCGTCAAGCCCGCTCCGTCCGAGGAGGCGGACGCCCTGATCCGCGAGGCGTTCTACTGCGATATCGCTGTTGAGATCATTCACAACCCCCACGCCCTTCGTGAAATCCCCCGCGTCCTCGGTGAGGACGAACACTTCAACTTTGTCCAGACGCCCCTCGGCTCCGGCATGAGGGCCTTGATCTTTCTCAATCCCGACACCTGGCGTGCCGATCGCGTTCAGATTGACTATGACCTAAAAGGCGTTCCCTGCTCCTACACCATCTTTGTCCGTGACTGGATGATGGTGGATGGTATTCCGGAGCCCTCGCTCATTGACGTTTATGTCAACGGCACCCACCTCTTGCAGTGCAAATTTGATTCCATCACGTTCAACCCCGGCGCTTACGATGTCTTGTTCCAGCCGCCGGCGGATTTGGTAAGCCTTCCCACCCCGCCTCCGGCACCCGCGGCCGCGCCCACCCCCGCGGCGCCTCCGCCTTCTTGAAATCTCTCATGCCGCGCCCCCCGTTTCCCCCATGAGCGACTTAGCCGCGGTCCTTTCTCAAGCTCTGGGTGCGCCGAACGTACTTACCGCGCCTGAAGACGTGCTGCCTTACGCCTTTGACGGCACCGCGGCACTCCCGCGCCAGGCGCCCGCCGTGGTGGTGTTTCCCGCGGACACCGTGCAAGTCGCCGCCGTTTTGCGTGCTGCCCGCGCGCACGGTGCGCCCGTGGTTCCGCGCGGCTCCGGCACCGGCCTCAGCGGTGGCAGTCTGCCCATGCCCGGCGCCGTCGTGCTCTGTCTCCAGCGCCTCAACCGCATTCTTGAAATGGACGCCCGCAACCACACGCTCCTCGCCGAGCCGGGCGTCATCACGCAGCAGATTGACGAAGCCGCCGCCCCTCACGGCCTTTTCTACCCGCCGGATCCCGGCTCGCTCAAAATCTCCACCATCGGCGGCAACGTCGCCCACAATTCCGGTGGCCTGCGCGGTTTGAAATACGGCGTCACCCGCAACTACGTCATGGGCCTCGAAGTCGTCCTGCCCGACGGCGCCATCGCCTGGCTCGGCTCCAAATGTGTGAAGGACGTCGCTGGTTATTCCTTGCGCGACCTCTTTATTGGCTCCGAAGGCACCCTTGGTGTTATCACCAAAATTCTGCTGAAACTCATTCCCCGTCCCGCCGCCCGCGCCACCTTGCTCGCCACGTATCCTTCGCTCGAACCGGCCGCCGCCACCGTCTCCGCCATCATCGCCGCCCGCATCATCCCCTGCACCCTCGAGTTCCTCGACCAAACCACGCTTCGCTGCGTCGAGGATTACGCCCATGTGGGCCTCCCCACCAACGCTGGCGCACTACTCCTGATCGAAACCGACGGCCACCCCGTCGTCGTCGAGGAGGAATCCGCCCGCATCGCCGAACTCGCCCGCGCTCACGGTGCCCTCGAAGTGCGCCGCGCTGCCGACCCCGCGGAAGCCGCCCGCCTGGCCGCCGCCCGCCGCAACGCCTTCTCCGCTCTCGCCCGTCTCCAGCCCACCACCATCCTCGAAGACGTCACCGTCCCGCGCAGCGAACTCGCAGCCATGGTCCGTTTCATTGAAGACACCGCCCGCCGCCACCAGCTTCAGGTTGCCACGTTCGGCCATGCGGGCGACGGCAACCTCCATCCTACCTTTCTCACCGACGAGCGCGACTCCGCCGCCATGCAGCGTGTCGAAACGGCCCTCGCCGAAATCGTCGCCGAAACCCTTCGCCGCGGTGGCACCATCACCGGCGAGCACGGCGTCGGCCTCGCCAAAAAACCGTTTCTTCCCCTCCAGCGCGACCCGGCGTCCTTCGCCCTCCTCAAAATTATCAAACGCGCCCTTGACCCCGACAACCTCCTCAATCCCGGAAAAATTTTCGACCTCGATTGAATTTCTTCCTTCGCCTCGACCCTTTGCCTTCTCCCCTCGCATCGCTTGACTACCGCTTGCTGCAACAATGCATGCACTGCGGCCTCTGCCTGCCCACCTGCCCGACGTATCAGGAGTCGGGCCGCGAGCGCAACTCCCCCCGTGGCCGCATTGCCCTCATGCGCGCCGTGGCCGATGGCGCCCTCCCGCGCACGCGCGCCTTTGGCGAGGAAATGTATGACTGCCTCGGCTGCCTTGCCTGCACCAGCGCCTGCCCCGCCGGCGTTGATTTCGGCATGCTGATCGAAACCGCCCGGGCCGACGTCGAGCAATCCGGCGTCCTCGATTCCGCCCCGCCGCAGCGCCGCCTTTGGCGCATACTCACACTCCACTTGCTTTTCACTCGCCCGCGCTTGCTCCGCATCATGGGCCGTGCCCTGCGCTTTTGGCAACGTTCCGGTCTGCGTGACACCGTCGTCAGCCTCGGCCTCTTGCGCCTGCTGCCCGCCAATTTACGGCGGCTCGAGCCGAGCACGCCGAAAATAGCCGCGTGCTTTTCCCCGCAACTCATCCGCGAGCGCGAAAATTCGCCGGCCCCGCGTTACCGCGTCGGCCTCCTCACCGGCTGCGTGCAGGATCTCGTTTTCTCCCAAGTCAACCGCGACACCGCCGATGTCCTGCTCGCCAACGGCTGCGCAGTATTCACTCCGCGGATACAACCCTGCTGCGGCGCCTTGCATGCGCATCATGGCGAGGCCGCGCTCGCCGCCGCGCTCGCCCGCCGCTTGCTCGATCTTTTCGACCTTTCTTCGCTCGACGCCATTATCACCAACTCGGGCGGTTGCGGCAGCCACCTCAAGCACTTTTCCCGCCTTCTCGCCGATGATACGGTTTACACCGAACGCGCCCGCCTCTGGGACGCCAAAGTTCGCGACATCCATGAATGGCTTGCGCACATCGGCATTACCCCCGTCGCGTCTTCCGCCGCCTTGCGCGCCGTCACTGTCACTTATCACGAAAGCTGCCATCTCTGCCACGGGCAGAAAATTTCCGCATCGCCCCGCGCCGTCCTCCGCGCCGTGCCGGGTCTGCAGCTCGTCGAGCTCGCTGAATCCACCTGGTGCTGCGGAAGTGCCGGTTCCTATAGCCTCACCCATCCGGAGCAGGCCGAAAAACTTTTGCGCCGCAAACTAACTCACGTCGCCGCCACCGGCGCGTCCATTGTCGCCACCGCCAATCCCGGCTGCCTCCTGCAATTGGAAAACGGTCTGCGGATCACGGATGCAAAAAACCCTCCGCGTGTCGCGCATCCCGTCTCGTTGCTCGCCGCCGCCTACCGCGCTGCCGGCCAGCTTCCCGAGCGGGCGGATGCCTCCGGCAATTAAACTCCGCCAAATTTTTGACAACCGGGCACCGCTCCTTCACGCTGCTTCATGCTGCGGTTCTTCCGGCCCATAATTTTCTTCTTCGTCATACCCCTGTTTTCCGGCTGCGGCGGCCAAAACCCCGCCCCCAGCATCGCCGCTCCGGCGGCGCCTGTCGAAGTCCCCGTCACTGACGCCGCCGGCACCCAGCTCGTGCAAATGACCGGTGGCGACAACATGCACTACAACGGCACCCGCTTCACCGTCGTCACCGGCCAGCCCGTTCGGATCGAGTTGACCAACATCGGCCAGAACCCGCGCACCATCATGGCCCACAACCTCGTCATCCTCCAACCCCGCATGGATGCGGAAGGCTTCGCCCTCTCCGCCGCCCAGGCCAAGGCGGAAAATTACCTGCCCTCCGCGCTCAAAAACCAGGTGCTTGCCAGCACGCCTTTTGCCGGCCCCGGCGAAATCGTCACAGTTGCCTTCGCCGCGCCCGCCCCCGGGGAATATCCGTTTCTCTGCACGTTCCCCGGTCACTATGTGGCCGGCATGCACGGCACGATGGTCGTCGCGCCCGCGAAATAATCCCCATGCCCTGGCCGAACGCGGCGCAGTCAGGCGGCCTCCTGCGGTGCTTGGCACGCCCTATGCTTTGATTATGCCAAGCTTAATCTCGATTCGCGCCGGAGCCTTCGCCAGCGCGGGTTTTGCCACCCGCCCACGCCATGAAGAAGTCCCTCTACGTCGGCAACCTTCCCTTCTCCGCGACGGAAACCGAAATCCACGACTTTTTTGCCCCCTTCGGTCCCGTCCACGCCGTTAAAATCATTCTCGACCGCGAGGCCGGCCGCTCCCGCGGCTTTGCCTTTGTCGAGGTGGACGCCGACAAGGCCGAGGCCACCATCAAAGCCCTTGAAGGCAAGGAAATGAAGGGCCGTCCGCTCAAGGTCAACGAGGCCCGTTACCGCACCCAGCCCGGCGCTGCTGCGTCCTGATCACCGGCATTTTCCCATCGCTACGCCCGCAGGAACAGCGCCAGCATCGCGCTGTAGCCGTGGATGAAATTCCCCGCGCCCACCGGCCCAAGTTCGCCGTTGCAGAAAAACCCCGCGAACTCCAGCGGCCCCAGCGCCCGCGCCACCAGCCCGGCGTCGTGGTCTGGCCGCCCGAATAAATGCGTTCCGCGTCCGTTGCACACGCACAGGCAGCCGCCGTAAACCGGGCGCCCCGCCAGCTCGCTCCGCGCCTGCGTCAAATGTTCCGCCAAATCCGCGCTCGCTGCCGTCGCGTCGCGCAGTTGAAACTGCACCGTCTGCCCCGCCCGGGGAAACGCCGCCACCGCTAGTGCTCCCGAATTCGGGTCGCCCCCGATCAAGTTCCGCACCAGGAAATCTCCACGCTGATATTCTTCGCGGTATTCATTCACCGCCAGCCCCACGAAAATATTTCCCTGCGCGCGCTTGCGCAGCGCCGCCGGCAGGTTCGCAAACGTCTCCTGCAGCACCTCATACGCTGGCCGCCGCCCAATCTTGTGAATCACATTCCCCTCCGCCTGCGTGATCGTCCACGTTTCGCCCACCGGCTCGCAGCCTTGCGCCACCAGCCCCGCCAGCGTCACCGCGCCGCCGACGGCCACCGCCACGCCCCCTTCGTCGAACACTTCCCCGTTCAAATACACCTGGCTCGCGAATTCCCCGTCCCGTCCCGTTGCCAGTCCGCCCAAAATTGGCCGCGGCGCATAGGCCGCGTTCCACCCGCGCAGCCATTGGTCGCTGCGCATGTGGAATGGATCCGCAAACACCAGCCACCCGCGCACGTCTTCCGGTTTCACGCCCGAATGCTTGACCCAATAACCCGCATGGTCCCCGTCTTCCGCATCCTGCGCGTGAAAATGAAACCCATGCAACTCCGCCCCCGGCAAATGATATAGCGCCAGCGCCAACCCCGCCTCGCCCTCGATCTCCCGCCCGTTCGCCACCAACGCGTGGCTTGAACACCCCGCCAGCATCGGCACCCGCGCATGCAGACGGATTAACTCCAAAACCTCCCGCGCATGTTCCTGAAATGGCGCGGCCAGAAACACCAACCCCAGCGTCGGCAGCCCCGCGGTCACCCGCTGCCGCAAACTTTCGGCAAATTCCCGCAGCGCGGTCTCGTTGAACGGCCCGGCCAGGTGCCCCGCCGCCGCGTGTCCCGGCACAAACTCCAGCGGCGGCAGCGGCAGGTCCGCTTCGGGAGTTTCGGGAGCGTTGCTCATGTTCCCCATTGTGTGCCAAAAACCTCGCCTTGGCAACCGCATCATGCAGGCG
>CAZDAQ010000035.1:14174-20745 GCA_964503425.1 uncultured Opitutales bacterium | reverse complement strand
CTCGACCCGCAGGGTCGTGTCATCGTGGACGACCATTACCTCTCCAACCTTCCGGGCGTCTTCGCCATCGGCGATGTCATCGCCGGCCCCATGCTCGCCCACAAGGCCGAGGAGGAGGGCGTCGCCTGCGTCGAACTCCTCGCGGGCAAAGCCGGCCACGTTAATTACGCCGCCATTCCCAACGTGATTTATACCGAGCCGGAAATCGCCTCCGTCGGCCTCGGCGAAGCCGACGCCAAAGCCAAGGGCATCCCCGTGCGCATCGGCAAGTTCAACCTCGCCGCCAATGGCCGCGCCCTCGCTGCCGACGCTGCCGACGGCTTCGTCAAAATCATCGCCGACCCGAAGACCGACCGACTCCTCGGCGCGCAAATCCTCGCGCACAACGCCTCCGAGCTTATCGCCGCCGTCACGCCCCATCTCGAATACGGCGGCAGCGCCGAGGATGTTGCCCGCACCATCTACGCCCACCCGACGATGGCCGAAGCCATCAAGGAAGCCGCCCTCGCCGCCGATTCGCGCGCCATTCACGCGCTCTAACCGGCTGCGGCCATCCCGCAATGATCAATTACGGGACGCTGCTCGGGGCCATCGTGCCCATCTTCCTGGTCATCGCCGCCGGCGCGCTGGCGCGCAAACTCGGCTTCTTACCTGAATCCGCCGAGCAGCCGTTCAACCGCCTCAACCTGTTGCTCCTGTATCCGTGCCTCGTGTTCAATTACACGCTCGGCAACCCCGCGCTCATGTCCGGCGGCAGCCTCCTCGGCGCGCCCGCACTGGGCTTCCTCATCACCGCCGGTGCGATGGCCCTCGCCCTCGTGGTCGCGCGCGCCTTGCGCCTGCCCTCTCCCGCTCAGCGCACTTTCGCTTTCGTCACCGGCGTCAACAATTACGGCTACATCCCCATTCCGCTCTCGGCGTTGTTGTTTGACGATGCCACCACCGGCACTCTCCTCGTCTTCGGCGTTGGGGTCGAGGTCGCCATCTGGACTTTGGGAGTTCTTCTGCTCGTCGGGCAAATGCGCGCCGAACATCTCCGCAAATTGCTGAACCCTCCCGTGCTCTGCCTCGCCGCCGCCATCGCCCTCAACCTCACCGGCGTCAGCCGCCACCTGCCCCAGCCGCTCAAGGACACCTTCCGCATGCTCGGCGCCACCGCCATTCCCTTTGGCCTGCTCCTCATCGGCGCGGTCCTGCACGATCTCACGCGGAAAATCAACTGGCTCGAAGACCTCCACGCCCCGCTGGCCGGCCTCCTCCTGCGCCTCGGCGCCCTCCCCGTCGCCATTTTGCTGCTCACGGCCTTCATGCCCGAAAGCCTCCGCCGCGTCCTCATCCTCGAAGCCGCCATGCCCTGCGGCATCTTTCCCATCGTCATCACCAAATACTATCAAGGCGACACCCCGCTCGCCCTCCGCATCGTCCTGCTCACCACCCTCGCCGGCGTGTTCATTATCCCGCTCTGGCTCACCTTCGGCCTCTGGCTCTTCGACCTCAACTAAGCCGCGCTAATGAAACAGCGATTTCGCATAAACGATTTTCTGCAATTCCTCAAAATACGCATCCACCCACGGCCATAGCCCGGCGTAATACAAAAATCCCGCCAGCGCCAGCCACGGCCCAAAGGGTATCTCCATCCCAAAAGCCGGCGCTCCTGGAGTCTCCTCTTCGCCGACTTCATCCAGTTCGCCGGGTTCATCTGCGCCGTCGTTGGCCGTTCCTTCGGCCAGCACCTTTTCCGCCGGCTTGGTCTCCGCCGCCGTCGCTTTGTCTTCGATCCCCGGCTTATTAAAAATCCACGCAAACAGCATCCACGGCAAAATCACCAGGCACCCAAACACCGCTCCGCCGAAAATCGCAAACAACGCCCCCTGCCAGCCGCAAAACGCCCCGATGCACCCCATCAGCAAAATGTCCCCGTAGCCCATCGCCTCCTTTTTTAAAATCAGCTCGCCCAGCTCCCGCATCCAGAATATCACCCCCGTGCCCACCAGCACGCCGATCACCGAACTCATCCAGCCTTGCAGCCCGTCCTCCAGCCACCAGCCCGTCGGCAGGAAGTGGTGTATCTGCATCTGCGGCCAAATAAACGACAGCAGCACGCCGATCAGCATCCCCCACACCGTCGAGGCGTCCGGCAAAATCATGTGATCCAGATCAATCAGCGCCCCCATGAACAACAGTGAAAAGAAGATCATCCCCGCCGCGGCCACCGGCAGCGGCAGTGTGCTCCACAGCCACAGAAACACCCCCGCCGTCACCGCCTCCACCAGCGGGTAGCGGAAGCTGAACGCCGCCCCGCAGCACCGCGCCCGCCCGCGCAGGAAAAACCAGCTGAAAATTGGAATATTGTCGAACCACCGGATCGGCTTCCCGCACCCGCAATGCGACCCCGGATGCACAATGGACTTCCCCGCCGGAATGCGCAGCACGCACACGTTCAGGAAACTCCCCACGCATGCGCCGAATGCGAACACCCACAGCTCCAGCACCAGCGGGTGCTGGTCGCGAACAAACTGGTAGAGATCACGCATGGGGTGGGTTTTCGGGTTTTTTCAGGCCGAGCGCTTCCGTCACGGCCTGCATCATTACCTGGGCGATGGATTGGGGTTTGATGAGGATTTCCAAATTCGCATGGAGCCAGATGGTGAATGACGCCGCCCCCTGCCACACCAGCATGGCCACCCCGTCCGCCGCGCGCAAGCCGCGGGCGCGCGCCGTCGCCACAAATGCCGTGTTCTTGCCCCCGCGCCGGTAAACCATGTCGAACACGCTCGCCTGCGCGCCCAGCAGCCCGGGCTCCAGTGGCATCGCGTCGTCCCGCTTCATCCCGAGCGTCGTCGCGTTGATCACCACCACGTCCGCCGGCCACTCTGCCGCCGGCGGTGCGGCCAGTGAAAATCCGCGAATCGCCTCGTCCGGCCGCGGTGTCCGGCGGCCTTTGGCCGCCGCGTTCAGCCTCTGGTTCACTGACCGCAATTCCTCCACCAGCCGCTCCAGCCTTTCGGCCCCGCGGTTGCCCATCCACAGCGCCGCACACCCTTGCCGCAGGCATTCCACCGCCGCCCCCTGCGCCGCCCCGCCCGCGCCCAAAATCACCACCGTCTTCCCGCGCAGCTTCACCGCAATTTCCCGTTCCAGCGCCTGCACCATCCCATAACCGTCCGTATTATGACCTTCCCAGGCGGCCCCGTCCAGCTTCAGCGTGTTGATGCTCTTGATGCCGATGCCGTCCGTCCCCCGCGCCAGCCGCGCCACCAGCTTCGCCGCCGCCTCCTTGTGCGGCACCGTCAGGTTCACGCCCCAGAACTGTTTCTTCCGCAACAACTCCAGCGCCTCCGCCAGTTCCTCCGGCTTGATGTCGAATTTGAAATACTCCACTCCTGCCAGCCGCGTCACCAGCTCCGGGTTCGACGCCCGCAAATGCTCCAGCGCCGCGTTGTGCATCTGCGGGCTCACCGAGTGCGCGACCGGATGCCCCAGCACGGCCAGCGACGGCGCGGCGCGCTCCCAGCGCGCCAGGTCCGCCAGCGTGTAAACCTCAAGAGGGTTCGGCGTGGCGGCGGTAGGCGAGCTCAAATTCATGGACAAATTCCGCAAACAGCTTCGCCTTCGCGTGGTCCCGCGCGGCGGTGTATTGGTTGACGAGGTTGCGGCAGCACCGCGCCAAAACTTCCCCCACTGGCGCCGGCATCAGCGCCGCGGGCTCAAAGGGCAGCTCCAGCCGGCGAAAGTGCTCGCGCATGTCCTCCTCCCCGCGAAACACCCCGCGCTCATAGGCATCAATGAAAAACGGCTCGTCATCCAGAAAGCATCCCACCAGAAATCGCCCCGGCAGCCCGATCGGCTCCAGTTCAATCCCGCACCGCTGCCCCACCAAAATATACAGCGCGCACAACGTCAGCGGTATCCCCCGCCGCCGCCGGATCACCAGGTGCAAAAAACTGTTCCGCGGATCGTGGTAGTTCTCCGCGTCGCCCCGGAAGCCGAATTCGTGAAACAGCACCCGGCTCACCACCCGGCACTTCTCCCGCGCCGTCGCCGGCGTCAGTAACAATTGCCGGCACCGCGTCGCCGCCGCATCCAAAAACCCGTGCGTCTCCGCCGCGCCCAGCGCCGGAAACACTGTCCGCTCCAGCAGCAGCAACCCCGTCTCCAATTCATACTGGAACGACCGCGCGAATTCCAAAAACGTCGCCACCGTGTCCTCCCCGCCCAGTTCCCGCAGCCACCGCCGCGCATGCACGGCCAGCGCTGCCTCTCCGCCCTCCGCCGTCTGCCGCAGCAAGTCCAGCCCCGGCTCCCCCAGCCGCTGGAACTCCACCAGCAACGCCTCGCGCACCTGCGGCGCCGTGTCATCCAGCAGTCGCAGCAGTGCTTCAGCGGTCGCTGGCGGCAAAGCCTCGGTGGTCATTGTCCACTACCCTACACAAATCCACCGCCCCGCCGCAATCCTCATCGTGCAAATCGCCGCCGCCATGCTGCGTCAGAACTCCGACCGCTTTTGGTTCGCCTCGCTCCGCCGGTTCAGCCGTGCGCGCTCCTCCGCCGTCAGGCTCGCCATGCCGCTGCGCGAAATCTTGTCCAAAATCACATCTACTCCCGCATCTTCCTGCCCACTCGCCGGCCCGCGCGGCGGGTCCGGCAGCACCCGCAGCCTTGGCTTACGCCGGAACAGGCCCCGCACCGACGGCCAGCGCACTTCCCCTCCCTGCTGCAGCCACCGAATGTAACCCCAGCCCACCGCGCATTCCCCCCACAACTGCGACAACGCCACGAAATGGTGCCCGCCCAAATCCATCAACGATCCGGCCACCACGCACGCAAACGCAAACCACTTCAGCGGCACCCAGCCGAGGTATTCAATCCCGGGGTAAAGCGTCGCAAATGCAATCAGCAATCCCGCCAGCAGCTCATAATTACCCCCGGCAAAATACATCCCCTGCGCCCGCCCCACCGCATACCAACCCAGGCAAATCAACGGCGGCACCAGCACCAGCAGCACGAACAGCGTCATAAACCGTGGTCGCCCAATGTATTTCTCCACCTCGGTGCCCCATCGAAACATGCAAAACAGCGCCAGCGGCGTGAAAAAATTCATCTGCCCCAGAAAGGCATAGGTAATCGGCTGCCACACCGCCCCGTGAATAAAGGCGTAAGGTTCGAAGGCCAGTCTTGTCAGATCCACCCCCGCCGCCGTCGCCACCACTTGGCCCACCAGCGCCACCCCAAACACCGCCGTAATAATCGTCGTCAGGTAAACCGGCACCCGCCCCCACCAGGTGATCGGCTGGTTCCCCTGAAAATTCTGCGTCAGATACATTTCACGCTCATCCTATCCCCGCGCCCGCCTTTTCCGCAAACGTTTTAAGGACGGCTTCCGCGCTACCCCGCACCGCTCCTGCCGACCGCAAACCCATCCCTTACGCTAAAAAAATGGAGCCGGGAATCGGACTCGAACCGACGACCCGCGCATTACGAATGCGCTGCTCTACCAACTGAGCTATCCCGGCCTTGGCACCGCGCTTGCACGCGGCGCATAAAGTGAAGCGTTGATTACTACCGCCCCGCCCCCGCCCGCGCAAGCCGTTTTTCCCGATATTCACCCTGCAAGCCACCCGCACCTTGGCATTTTGTCTTGCCCCACTCGCCTCCGCCCCGCCACGTTCCCCCCATGGCCCAGGCCCATCCACCCGCCTCTCCCGCGCCTGAGGGAGGGACTTCGTCCCGACACTCATCCAGTCATGCCACCAGCATGACTGGAGCACCCACTACCGGCGCGCCCGTGCTCCCCGCCACCCCCGTCACCGTCCTCACCGGCTTCCTCGGCGCCGGCAAAACCACCCTCCTCAACCACCTTATCTCCCAACTCCCCGGCAAGCGCATCGCCGTCATCGAAAACGAATTCGGCGAAGCCAGCATTGACCACGCCATCGTCGTCGGCGCCGAGGAACAGGTCCTCAGCAACGGCTGCGTCTGCTGCACCGTCCGCGGCGACCTCCTCCGCGTCCTGCGCGAATTCGACGAGCAGCAAAAACACTACGACTACATCCTCCTCGAAACCACCGGCCTCGCCAACCCCACCCCCGTCGCCCAAACCTTCCTCCTCGACCCCGCCGTTCAGCAAAAATACCGCCTTGACGGCATCATCACCCTCGCCGACGCCGTCAACCTCCCGCGCCATCTCGACACCAGCGACGAAGCCCAAAAACAAATCGGTTTCGCCGACGTCATCCTCCTCAACAAAACCGACCTCGTCGCCCCGGCCGACCTCGCCCGCCTCGAAGACCGTATCCGCGGCCTCAACCGCACTGCCCGCATCGTCCGCACCAATCATTCCGCCGTTCCCGTCTCCGCCGTCCTCAACCTCCGCGCCTTCGACCTCGAACGCGCCCTCGATCTCGACCCCGAGTTCACCCGCCCCGAACACCCCTTCACCTGGGCCGCCCTCTACACCCTCCCCGCCGGCGCCTTCCGCCTCACCGTCGCCTCCGCCGCCGCCCACCATGACACCGACTGCGGTCACGATCATCACGACCACGAGCACGAACCGGCTCACTCCCACGACCAC
>CAZDAQ010000035.1:0-14074 GCA_964503425.1 uncultured Opitutales bacterium | reverse complement strand
GCATTGCTGCGGCCACGATCATGCACACGAACACTCGCACGCTCACGACCATCCCGCCGCGCCGCCACCCGCCCACCCCATGACCTTCGCCTGCCTGCCCCTGCGCGATTCCACCGAAAAATCCTGGCAGGAGGCCCTCGTCGAGGCCGACACCCTGTTCCAAACCACCCCTTCCCCCGCCCACCCCGGCGCCGCCCTGCGCCCCGAACGCAAACTGCGCGAGCTGGCGCTGCCCGAAGCCCTCAACGCCTTCGTCCTCGATCTCCCCAAAGCCGGCCCCGTTGCCCTCTTCGCCCACCATGACCCCACCACCCACGGCGGTGGCCTGTCGCGCGATGGCCGCGCCTTCACCCCCGCCCGCCTCGAACGCTTCAAGCATCAGCACACGCACGACCGCCGCGTCTCCTCCTTCACCCTCCAGATTGAAGGCGACCTCGACCTCGACAAGGTCAACTCCTGGATCGAAGACATCCTCGCCAAACACTCCGACCAGCTCTACCGCATGAAAGGCCTCCTCGCCATTCGCGGTGTTCGCGAAAAATACCTCCTCCAAAGCGTCCATCAGCTCTTCAGCGGCGACGTCGCCGGCCCCTGGGGCCCCGAGCCCCGCCGCAACACCCTCGTCTTCATTGGCGAAGACCTCGACCAGGCCGCCCTCACCCGCGGCTTCCTCCGCTGTCTGGCTTAAACATGCGCACCCCGGTTTTCGCCGTTGCCAAGTCGCACCGTCCCCCTTAGCTACCCTTCATGCTTCGTTCCGCCAAATCCTGGGCCGGTGTCCTCTTCGCCGCTTTCGTCGTCGCCGGTTGCGCCAGCGCGCCCACCCAGCAGCCCACCACCCTCAAAGTCGCCGTCGCCAACAACCTCAAGCCCGTCATGGAAGACCTGGCCCGCGACTACACCGCCCGCCAGCCCTGGATTAAATTCGAACTCCATTTCGCCAACACCGCCAAACTCGAGCAAAGCCTCCAAACCTCCCCCTTCGACCTGTATATCCCCGCCCGCTCCATCAGTGTTGACACCCTCTCCGACCACGGCGCCATCTCTCCCAAAAGCCGCTACGCCCTGGGCGACAATCAGCTCGTGGTCGTCGCCCCGCAGGACTCCACCCTTTCGTATGAACTCACCGCCGCCCTCATCGACCCGCAAGTCCGCCAAATTGCCGTCGTTGATCCCGCCCACAACATGCTCGGCTACCTGACCCATCAGGTCTTGATCACCAACCACTACCTCCCCAGCCACGATTCCTCACCCCTCGTCCAGCCCGAACCCGCCCCCGTCAACAACATCGAGCCCAAGCTCCTCGTGGTCCCCGATGAAGCCGCCGTGATCACCGCCATCAAGGACGGCCGCGCGCAAGTCGGCATCACCTATTCCACCTTCGCGATGGCGGATAAAAACGTGCACATCCTCAGCCCGTTCCCGTTGCACACTTATGAATCCGTCACTTATTTTACCGCCATCCCCCGCAACGCCCCCAATTACGAGGAATCCTGGAATTTCCTGAATTACCTCCGCAGCCCCCAGGCCCGTGCCATCATGCAGCGCGACGGTCTCCTCCTGCAGTAGCCGCCCCGTTCAGCGCGCGCCGTCCAGTGCCGCCACCGCCCGCTCATAGGCGCCGCAGGCTTCCGCCAGCCGCGCTTCCAGCGTCTCGGCAAAATTTGCCAATACCGGCAGTCGGCCCTCCCCCGCCATCACCTCCAGTTCGTGCCATCCTGCGGCCAGCCGCGCCAAACCGAGGTTCGCGCTGCTCCCCGCCAGGTAATGCGCCTCGCTCCGCGCCAGTTTCGCGTCGCCCGCCTGCCACGCCGTCGTCAACCGCGCCAGGTGCGCCACCGCCTCCGTGCGATACATCGCCAGCAATTCCCGCAGCAGCGCATGAATTTCCGCCGGCGCGGCCATCTGCCCCAGCTCGTCGAGCCGCTCGGGATCCACCAACGGCAGGGCGGGATCCTGTTCCGGCATCGGGGCCGGCGTTTGCGGGAGAATTTCCATGGGTGCACAAGGTAACTGCTGCCTAGGCCTTCGGTGCCGGCCCCGGCTCGTGCAACAATTCCCGCAACCGCGCGATCAGCATCGACGGGCTGAACGGCTTGGTGAACACATTGCGCGCCCCCGCCGCCAGCAATTCATCCTGCGTGCTGTTCTTGCCCTGGCTCGTCACCACCACCACCGGCAGCGTGGCCAGTTCCGCGTCGTCCTGGAAATCCCGCAGCAATTCCAGCCCCGATCGCCCCGGCAGCATTACATCCAGCACAATCAAATCCGGCCGGCCTTCCCGCACCCGCGCCATGACGGACAGGCCCTCGCGGCATACCAGCACGCCAAAACCCGCCCGTTGCAGGGTGAATTCCAGCAGCTTCACCATCACCGGATCGTCGTCCGCAATCAGAATGGTTTTCATGCGCGTCGCTCCCAAAAAAGCATCGTTTGGTCGTCCCGGGGTTCGCTCTCCTCCGGCGCCGCGGCGCGGATGCGCTCCTGCAGCGCGTCCCACAACGCCTCCCCGCCCTCCCGCCGCCGGGAGCGCGCCAGCGCCACCAGCACCGGCCAGCCCCCGCCGGCCTCCGCCGGGCCGCCCGTCTCCCATTCATACAGCCCGTCCGTCACCATCACCAGGCTGTCCCCGGTCATTAGCGCCTGCTCCTCCACTTTGTATTCAACTTCCGGATACAAGCCCAGCGGCGGCCCCGACGGTGCGAACTCCCGCACCGCCGCCCCCGCCGAGCCCCCCAGCCACAGCACCGGGCAGTGCCCCGCGTTTACCACCCGCACCCGCTCCCGCCCCGGCAGGATGTGTGCCAGCGCGCAGGTGGCAAACAGCGTCAGCTCGCCCGTCTGCCGGCACAGCACCCGGTTCAAATCATGAATCAGCCGCTCCAGCGGCCGGCCAATGTCCACATGGATTCGCAACGCCGTCCGCACCACCCCCGCAAACAACGCCGCCGGCATCCCCTTGCCCATCACGTCCACCATCGCCAGCAGCAGTCCGCCGTCCGGCGCGGGGAAAAGATCCACGTAATCGCCCGCCACCGCGCGCGCGCTGCGCCGCCGGGCCACCGCGCGCCAGCCGGCCTGTGCCGGCGGGTTTGGCAGCGGCAGCAAATCCGCCTGCATCGCTGCCGCGATTTCCAGTTCCCGCAGCGCCTGTTGTTCGCGCGTCCGCACCAGCGCGTTGTTCGCATTCGCCAGCGCAATCCCGAAAAGATCCGCATACGTCCGCACCGTGCTCAGCTCCGCCGCCACCAGATACGGCTGCTTTCGCCGCCCGAGCGTCAGCGTGCCCAGCGTTTCGCCGCCCGCGCGCAACGGCTCGCACACCCCGCACGCAAACCCGTCCCAATTCGGATCCCCCGCGATTTCCACCGCATCCTCCCACACGCGCTCCCGCCCTTCCTTCAATGCCTCCGCGATAATCCCGCCCGGCTCAATCACCGTGCTGGCAAAGGACAACTTCGCCAGCTCCGCGCGCAAACTCGGCTGCACCTCCGGCCCGAACCGGAGGCTTATCCGGTCATGCGGCACCACCTTCGCAATGTCCCCCACCACCTGGTTGAAAAAATCCGGCAGCCGCTCCGCCGCAATCAACGCGTCTCCCAAACGGTAAAACGCCGCCAGGTTTTCATAGCACTGCGATATCTCCCCCAGCGCGGACTCCATCAACGCCTCGGGCGCGTCCGCCTGCGCTCTGGCCCCGGTCGTCGCGCGGATCATCACCAGCCGGTAGCCGTTCGGCCCGCGCCAGTGCTCCACCCGGTCGCAGGACTCCTTGATCAAAAACATGCCCCGGCCGCCGGCTTGCAACGGGTCATCCGGCAACACCGCCGCGTCGAGTTCGAGCACCGGTCCCGGCCCCCCGTCGCTCACCTCCAGCCGCACATTGCCCTCCCCCGCCGTCCACGCCACTTCCACTTTTCGGCCTGCGTCGCGGCTGCTGCCATGCACCATCGCATTCACCACCGCCTCCGTCAGCACCAGCTCCCAGCGGGCCACATCTGCGTCCGCCACCCCCGCCCCGCGTAAAAATGCGCCGAAGGCCTCGCGCAACCCGTCCAGTTGCGCCAGGTCCGCCGGCACGCTCAAACGCTGTCCGTGGTAATCCATTTCCAGTGCGCCGCCCGCCTGTGGCGAAATCGCCTTGCGCAGGAACGTGTCTATGCTTATCGCCGTTTTGGCCAGATTGTCCATCTTGAACACGCCGCCACCCCGCTCAAAAACCCGGACTTCCCAAACCGCCGGAGGCCGACTAATCTTTCTATCGCTCGGTTTTTCATTTACTTTAAGCCTTTGCGGAAACTTCCTCGCCTCCGGCTCGCTGTCACCCGCACCCTCTTTTTTCCGACTGCCCATGGCCGGCTACCACTTCGAGCTTCAATCCGACGGCAGGGAACTGCGCGTCCGCATCGCCGTGCCCCAATTCGATGCCGCCGCCGTCACCGACTTTAAAAAGAACCTCGACGCCGCCTGGAAGCCCGGCATCGCCCGTGTCGTGCTCGACCTCGCCGCCGTTGAACTCATTGACAGCTCCGGCGTCGGCGCGCTCCTCAGCGTGCAAAAACGCCTGCCGCCCAGCGGCGAACCCGTGACCTTGCGCCGCGTGCGCCCGTCGGTCATCGGCGTTCTCCAGCTCCTTCGCCTCCAGCGCGTTTTCAACCTGGCCTGACCTGCGCTCACACCCACGCCAGGTTGCGCGCATAACCCGGCGCCATCCACGCCTCCCGCGCCGCCACATCCACCACGCACAGCCGGTGCATCCGCGCCTGCGTCGGCATTTGCCCCGCCACCGCGGGATCAATTTTCAGCAACCGCGTCAGCGGCAGCGCCAGCCGCTCGCCACCGGGCTCAACCGCCACGGGCCGCGCATAGTTTATCTCCAGATAATTATTCCCCGCAATCCGCAGCAGCCTTCTCTCGGCCCCCGTCTCGCAATCGAGCTCATACAAATCCGAGCTGCTTTCGGAAAACCAGCAGCGCTTCCCGTCCGGCGTCCATGTCGGATACTGCCCGCGCTCGCGCAACTGCCGCAGCGCCCCGGTCTCCAGGTTCCACAGCCAGAGGCCATCCCCGCCCAGCAACGCCAGCGGCTTGTCGGGATGCACCGACGCCCCGCGCCCGCGCGGCCCGGCCACCACCGCGCTGGCCGGTGGCAGCGTCAATAACCGCCGCCCGGACAATGACACCAGGTGCGTGCCCTCCGCCCCGTAAAACACCACCCACCGCCGCCGCATGCACCATGTCAGCGGCATGAACGCGTCCCGCGGCAGCGCCACCAGCCGCATCGTGCCCGTGCGCGTTTCCAGCAACGCCAAATGGTGCCTTATGTGGATCGCCGCCGAGCGCGTGTCCGTCGCCACCAGCGCCAAAAGCACATCCGCCTCGGCCCAGTGCGTCAGCAGCCACAGCGCCCATTGGTGCAGCCCCAGCCGCGCCAGCCGCTTGCTCCGGCCCGTCGCCAGATCAAACTCCCGAATCTCGCTAAAGTCTCGCACGCCCGGGCGGAACTGGCAGCAATACGCCCACGCCCGCCCGCTCCGCGCATCCACCGCCACCGGGCAATCCACCCCGCCGATGCTCCCCAATTCGCTCGGCGCGGCAAAATCCGTCTCCCCCGCCCGCAACACCCCGTTTTCCTCCCATACCAAACGCCGCCCGCATTTCCGCGGCGCCACTTCCCGGAAACCCTCGGCCAGTTGCAATCGGAGCATCGGGGTCATGCGAAAAATTAATTCACCTCTCCCGCCAAACTTCCGGCGGCTTTGGAAAAAATTTCGGCGCGCTACCCGCGCAGCTCCACGACGCATTGAATCTCCACCGCCGCGTTCCGCGGCAACCCCGCCACCGCCACCGCCGCCCGCGCATGCCGCCCGCGCTCGCCGAACACCTTTACCAGCAAATCCGACGCCCCGTTGATCACCGCCGGGCTGTCCGCAAAGCCCGGCACGCCGTTGACAAATCCGCTCACCAGCACAAACCGCTCCAGCGCCTCCAGCGATCCCGCCGCGCCTTTCAGCGCCGCCAGGGTGTTCAACGCGCACATCTGCGCCGCCGCGTAACCCGCCGCCACATCCAAATCCCGTCCCACCTGCCCCGCGTGCGTCACCTGCCCGTCGCGCACCGGCAGCGTCCCGGCCAGGAACAACAAATTCCCGCTCCGCACCGCCGGCAGGTAATTGCCCGCCGGTGCCGGCGGCGGTGGCAGTATCAGCCCCATTTCCGTCAAAATATTTTCGTAGTTCATGAAGACTCCTTTAGTTCACCACATTCTGCGGCACGCCCGCCGCAAACGCCCGCAAATTCTCCGCCGTAATTGCCAGCAGCCGCCGGCGGGCCTTTTCGCTCGCCCAAGCCACATGCGGCGTGATGAGGCAGTTCGGCACCCCCAGTAGCGGGCAGTCCGCGCGCATCGGTTCGTGCGTCACCACGTCCAGCGCCGCCGCCGCCGGGCGTCCGGCCTTCAACGCCGCCGCCAGCGCCGCCTCGTCAATCAAGCCACCGCGCGCCGTGTTCACCAGCAACGCCGTCGGCTTCATCCGCGCCAGCAGCGCCGCGTTTACGAACCGCGTGTTCTCCGGCGTTTGCGGGCAGTGCAGCGTCACCACGTCCGCGTTCTCAAAAATCTCCTCCACTTCCGCCCACGCAAACGGCCCCCACGCCGGCGCGCCTTTGCGGCTGCGCGAGTTCGCCAGCACGTTCGCCCCCAGCCCGTGCAGCACCTCCGCCACCCGTGCGCCGATGCTCCCGAAACCGATGATCCCCACCGTGTCGCCCGCCAGTTCCCGAATCGGCGTCTTCCAAAAGCAAAACCGCTCGCTCCGCATCCATTCCCCCGCCGCCACCGCCGCGTTGTGCAATCCCGTTTGGTTCGTCCATTCCAAAATCAGCGCCAGCGTGTGCTGCACGACCGACATCGTGCTGTAACCAGGCACATTGCACACCACCACCCCGCGCGCCCGCGCCGCCTTCGCGTCCACAATGTTATACCCCGTCGCCAATACCGACACCAGCCGCAGCGCCGGCAGCGCCCCGAGCGTTGCCGCATCCAGCGGCACCTTGTTCGTCAGCACCACTTCCGCGCCCGCGCACCGTTCTGCAATGACTGCCTGGTCCGAGGGCGTCAGCGGGTGCAGCGTCACTTCCCCATGCGCTCGCAGCCCTTCCCAGGCCGAGTCCGGAAAGTCCAGCGTGGCGGCATCAAGCACGACAATTTTCACCCAACAAGTTTCACCCACCCCGCACCCCGCTGGCAAGCGCATCCCGCGACGTCCTTCTCTGCGTAGCGCGGTGCTTCAGCCCGCGCTTTTCTGCTCCCGGCCAGGCACCCACAATCCGTCCGCCCCCTTTTTCGGTTGGCGTGGCTGAACTCCCGCCTCATCTTAACACGATGGCCGCCGCCTCCGCCCCCGGCAATCAAACTGCGCGCGTCACGCTCGACGCCGTCAGCAAGCGCTTCGATTCCGGCCCCGAGGTTCTCGCCGACCTCACCCTCACCGCCGCGCCGGGCGATTTCGTCGCCCTCATCGGCCCCAGCGGTTGCGGCAAAACCACCTGCCTGCGCCTCCTCGCCGGTCTCACTCCGCCCACCGCCGGCTCGCTCACCATTGACGGCCTCGCCCCCGCCGCCACGCGCGACCGCCTCGGCTACATCTTTCAAGACCCCACCCTCCTCCCGTGGTTGAATGCCCAACGCAACGTCGAGCTTCCCCTCCGCCTGCGCGGCGTGCCGCCAGCCGAACGTGCCGCCGCCGCCCTCGAACTCCTCCGCCGTGTGGACCTCGCGCCCGCCGCCGCCCTCTACCCCCGCCAGCTTTCCGGCGGCATGAAAATGCGCGTCTCCCTCGCCCGCGCCCTCACCCGCGCCCCCGGCCTCCTCCTGCTCGACGAACCGTTCGCCGCCCTCGACGAACTCACCCGCAACCGCCTCAACGAAGACCTTCTGCGTCTCCGCGAAACCGCCCCTTTTACCGCCTTTTTCGTCACCCACTCCGTCAGCGAAGCCGTATTTCTCGCCAACCGCCTCGTCGTCCTCGCCGCCACTCCCGGTCGCATCACCGCCGAGCTTCCCATCCCTTTCCCCTACCCGCGCACCGCCAAACTCCGCGAATCGCTCGACTACCAACAACTCGTCGCCCGCGCCACCGCTGCGCTTCACCGCGTTTCCCCGTCGCCCCGCACGGAATCCTCCCGATGAAACCGCGCGCCTCCCACGTCTCCCTCTGGCTTCCGCCACTCCTCGCCGGAATCGTCCTCCTCGCGCTCTGGCAATCCGCCATCGTCGTTTTCTCCATTCCTCCCTACCGCCTGGCTTCGCCGCTCGATGTCCTCCACGCCCTCGTGCGTGAACGTGCCTTCCTTCTTCCCGCCGCCCTGCACACCGGCGGCGCGGCTCTTATTGGTTTTGCCGCCGCCGTCCTCGGCGGCGCGCTCCTCGCGCTCATCCTCGCCTCCTCCCGCTGGATCAAAGCCGCCCTCTACCCCTGGGTGCTCGCCCTGCAAATGGTTCCCGTCATCGTGCTCATCCCCATTTTCGTGATCTGGTTCGGCTCCGGCCCGGTCAGCATCACCTTGACCGCGTTCATCATCTCCTTCTTCCCCGTCGTCGCCAGCACCACCCTTGGCCTCGCCTCCACCGACCGCGGCCTCCTCGACCTCTTCGCCGTCAATAATGCCACCCGTGCCCAGGAAATCCTCCTCCTGCGCCTCCCCTCCGCGCTGCCTCATTTCCTCACTGGCGTGAAAATCGCCGCCACCCTCGCGCCCATCGGCGCCATCGCCGGCGAGTTCCTCGCCGGCACCGAACCCAACACCCTCGGCTACCTCATCATCATGTATCGCAGCATGGGCAAAATCCCCGAAGTCTTCGCCGTCGCCCTCGTCACCTGCCTCCTCGGCTTCCTCTTCGTCGGCGCCGTCCAACTCCTCACCTGGCTCCTCCTCCGCCGCTGGCACGAATCCGCCATTCGCGCGGAATAACCCTCCCCGTTTGCTTAATTCTTCGCTGGCGGCGGATTCAATAGCTTCTGTTTCCGGTCATCCGGCAGATTCGTCTGCGCCAGCCAGGTTTCCGCGGTCGGACGGTCGGCCACCAGCCACATCCGCGCCAGTTCCTCAATCGCATTGTAACGCTCCTTGTCGCTCTGGATGGCCGTAGCCAGCGGCGCGGCCTGTGCCAGTTGCTTCGTGTCGTCCGCATATTGCAGGTGCAGCTCGTCCACAAACATCCACGCCGCCATGTCCTTCGACGGACTCTGTGGCAGGCTTTGCACCCACTGCCCCGTTGCGTCCGGATCCCGGTCGCCCCACTTTTCCGCAATCACTTTATATACCACCTCGCGCATTTCGCCTTCCTTCATGGTGGCCGCCAGTTGGGCCAGCAATTGTGGGTTCGTCCCCTGGTATTGCCATTCGTCCATGATCGCATCCACCGCATTGTCCCGTGCATCGCCCAACGGCAGGCTCTGCACCCATGTCATCGCCGCCGTCGGATCTACTTTTGTCCAGCCGCCGGCCACGCTGGCCATCGCGCTGTCCCGCGATTCTCCCGCGGGCAGGCTCAGCGCCCACTGCTGCGCCGCCGCCGGATTTTGTTCTGCCCAGGTTTTGCCGACTACCGCCGCCGCGTTGTTGCGGCCCTCGCCTTCCGGCATTTGCATTACCAAAGGCGCGGCGTCCACTGCATTGGTTTTCGCATATGCTTCCAGCATTTTGGCAATCGTCGTGTCCACCACATAACCGGAGGGCAGCCCGAACATATAGTTCAGCGCCGCCTTCGGATCCGTCTGCGCCCACGTCGTGCTGGCCGCGCGCAACATCTCGTCCCGCGCCGCCCCTTCCGGCGCCTGTGCCAGCCATGCCAATGCTCCCGGCAAATCGTTTTGTGACCAGCGCGTAGCCACATCCTTGAACGCCGTCTCCTTGAAAACGTCTTCGGGTAACGTCTGGATCCACGCCAGCGCTGCGGCGGGGTCTTTCGGTCCCCAGGTGGAAACCACCGCTCGTTCCGCGTAATACCGATCCATCGTGTCGGTGAAGTTCCCCGCCGCCGCCAGTGCCGCCGCCGGATCGTTCGCCGCCCACGCGCCAAAAATCGCGATGATCGCGTCTGTCCTCGCCCCTGGCGCGCCGAAATATTTCAGCACGCCCAGCGCGTCGGCGGGTTTCAGGTGGCTCAGGCCGGCCGCATTCAATGCGGCATCGCGTTCTTTTCCTGCCGGCATGGCCAACGCCGCTTGCATGGCCGCTGTCGGGTCGCTGGCCGCGCCCTTTTTCGCCTCGGGTAATCCAGCCGGAACCGTCGTTGCCTGCGCTTGGGCTCCAAGCCGTGCATTGTCCCAACGCAACTCGTCCAGCTTCCGCTGCAAATCCAGCCGCTGTTGCCACTGCCACAGAATGGCCCCGGCTACCACCGTGGCCAGCCCCAGCCAGAATAAAATCGTTTTTTTCATCGGCCCGTCTATCAATTGCTTCCCAGCAGTCTCTTTTTGTCCTTGTCGGAGAGCAAAGTGGACTGCGTGATCCACGCGGTCGCCGCCGGCCTGTCCTGTTGCAACCAGTAGAACCCCGCATTATACAGCGCGATGCCGCGACCAGAACTCTTGGCCATCGTTTCCGCCAGGCGACCGGCCTCAGCCGGAAAGTTCTGGCCTACATAAGCGGCAAACGCGTATACCGCCTGATCGCGCGCCTTGTCCGCTGGCAAAGTCGTTATCCACTGCTCCGCCGCCGCCGGATCGCCGTGCGACCACGACTCCATGATCGCATCATATGCGCTGGCCCGCAGAGTGTCATCCGGCAGCGCAGCGGACCACGCCGCGGCGTCGAGAATCGCGTTCGTCCCCCCATTTACGCTATCGGCGGCCCAGCTGCGGACCAATTTCAACACCGCCGCATCGCGCACCTGCCCGTCCGGCAATTCCGCCACCGCCGTTGACATGGCCTCACGATCGCCGCCATTCATGCTCTGCGATATCGTTCCCAGCACCGAATCCCGCAGTGGGCCGCTCGGCATGTTCTGCACATAGGTCATCGCCCCTTCCGGATCGCCATGCATCCAACTCGAAATGATTGTCGCCAACGCCGCCTTCTGTGCCCCTGGATCCGTCAACTGCTCCGCCGCATTCAACGCGCCCGCATGATCCTTCTCGGCCCAGGTGGAAAATACATAGTTTACGAATTCGCTTTTGTCCCGGCCATCACTTATCGCCGCTCCCCACGCCGCCGCCGCTGCCGGATCCACGGCCGCCCAATTGCCGGCCAGCTTTTCCAGCGCATAAAATCGGTCTGTAAATGGCAGCGTCTCCACCTGCTGCCCCGCGTTTGGAAAATCCGTCTGCGGCCAGTTGCCCATGACTTGATCCCACGCCAGAAATATGGAGTTTTCCAGACCGCCCGCCCGGCCCCCGCCGTGGCTGCTCAGGTTCTTCACCAAATCAAACGCCGCCTGTGGATCCTTCGGCGCCAGCTCCCGCGCGAGCGGGTAAACGAGATAATCCCGGGTTCCATCCACCGGCAGTTGCCCCACGAAGGCCTCCGCCGCCGACAGGTCCTGCTTCACCCACTCGTCCATCACATTCCGCATCGCTTGGGCGCGCGCATTGTATTCTTCACTCGCCGGAATCGCCATCGCGCACGCCATTGCCGCGTGCACGTCGCTCTTCGCCCACACCGCCACCAGCACCGCCCGCAAGCCCAGCCGCGTCTCCTTGTAGGCCGCCCGCTCGACATGCGCCAACACTCGCGGCATCTCGGCCGCCTTTATTGAGCTCAGAAATTTGACCCAGTCCCCATACCATGGCGAGCCGCTGACTCCATACGACTCCCGGTCCGTCATCGACCCGGTCAGACGCGTCCGCACTGCTTCCTGGATGTGCGCCTCAATCTCCGCATCCGTCAGCCCCATGCTCAGCCCGCCGCTGTCATCATCGCTCTGTGCGCCGCTTACATGCCGCCAGTGGTTGTTTTCCTGCTGCGCCGCCGTGACTTCCGCACGCAACCGCGCATTCTCCTGAAACTGCCAAATCAGCGGTATCGCCGCCCCCACCATCAAGGCCGCCGCCCCGGCCGCCTGAAACTTCGCCCCCAATCCAAAAATTTTTCCCAGAACCCCCGCCGCTCCCGAGCCCCCCGCCCCGGCCAGTGAGGTTGCCGTGAATTTCTCCGCCAACCCCGTCGGCGCCGCCTGCACCGAATTGGTTGCGATGACCGCCGTCAGCGCCGCCGCCGTCGCCTTCACTCCGCGTTTCGCAAAATACGCCCGCATCTTTTCCAGCGCTCGGCCCACGCGCTTCTGCGCCCCGTCCTCGCTCAGCGCCAGCGCGTCACCCACTTCCCGCAAACTCTTCCCCTCGAAAAAACGCAGCACCACCGCGTCCACCTCCGCCGGCTTCAACCGCCGCATCGCCTCATCCAGGAGCGGGCTCACGCTGGACCATGCCGCCCCCCCGTCTGTACTTTGTTCCGCGCGGCTCATCGCTTCGCGCTCCCGGATGCGCCGCCGCTGTTCGCTCCGCAGCGCATCCACCGTGGCCGCGCGCGTAACCCGGTAAAGCCAGCTCCCCAGCGCCCGCCCGTTCCGTACCGTCCCCGCCTTCCGCGCCAGTTGCAGGAACACCGCCTGCGCCACGTCCTCCGCCAGGTGCGGCTCCCCCGCCAGCCGGGCTGCCGTTGAGTAAACCAAATTGACATGCCGCCGCACCAGCTCCGCGAAGGCCTGCTCCGACCGGCGCTGCACATACTCCTGAAGCAATGCGTGGTCATCCATAGGTGTCGTTTCAGGATATAAGTCGTCACACCCGCCTGAAAACCGACAAAATAATTTCCCCCGGGCTCCCGCGCAACCGCTTTCCCTCACCCCATCCTGGCCTCCCCGCCCCCGCCCGTTCACTCCTCCCTACAACACCGGAAACTTCACCCACTTCGCCTTCCCGCACGCGCTCTTCAACACCGTATCGATGAACGCCATCCCCATCACCCCGTCGTCAATCGTCGGAAAATCCAAATCCTGGGGCAACGGTTTCCCCTCCACCTCCGCGCCAATCGCCCTTATCGCCTCCAAATAAACATTCCCGAACGCTTCCAGGTAACCCTCCGGGTGGCCGAAAGGCACCCGCGTGAACTTCTTCGCATTCGCCCCGATATAACTGTTCCCCCGCCGCCACACCTGCCGCGGCTGGTCGGGAAATTTCATCACCAGTTCATTCGGCTGCTCCTGGTGCCATTCCAGCGCCGCCTTCGCGCCATACACGCGGATGTTCAAATCGTTCTCCTCCCCCACCGAAATCTGTGACGCATGCATCACCCCCTTCGCCCCGCCCCGGTAGCGCACTAAAATATTCGCGTCATCCTCCAGCACCCGCCCCGGCAAAAAACTCGTCACGTCCGCGCACAGCGACTCGATCCGCAGCCCCGTGATGTAGCGCGCCAAATTCTCCGCATGCGTGCCAATATCCCCCAGGCAATTCGCCGCGCCCGCCCGCTTCGGGTCCGCCCGCCATGTCGCCTGCTTGTGCCCCGTTGTTTCCAGCCGCTGCCACAGCCACCCCTGCGGATACTCCACCACCACTTTCCGAATCTCCCCCAGCGCCCCCGCCCGCACCAAATCCCGCGCCTGCTTCACCATCGCGTTCCCCGTATAATTGTGCGTCAGCACAAACACCTTCTTCGTCCGTCGCACAATCTCGCGCAGTTTCTTCGCCTCCGCCAGATTCAGCGTCGCCGGCTTGTCGCACACCACGTTGAACCCCGCCTCCAAAAACAATTTCGCCGGCGGAAAGTGCTCGTGGTTCGGCGTCACAATCACCACAAAATCCAGCCGCCGCTCCGCCGGCATCTTCGCCTCCGCCCGCGCCATCTCCGCATAACTCCCATACACCCGCTCCGGCGCCAGCATTAAATCCGCCCCCGACACCCGCGAGGTCTCCGCGCTCGCCGAAAACGCCCCCGCCACCAATTCCGCCTTCCCATCCATGATTGCCGCCAGCCGGTGCACCGCGCCGATAAACGCGCCCCGCCCGCCCCCAATCATGCCAAATCGTAGTTTACGCTTCATCTTGTGCCCCCGAAGCGTGAGCCTCCG
>CAZDAQ010000034.1:10459-20841 GCA_964503425.1 uncultured Opitutales bacterium | reverse complement strand
TGGTGGCGCCTCTGGCAAATCCGCCTCCGCGCCCGCGACGCCCGCGGCTGGTCCCCCGCCGACCATGAACGTTATTTTCTTCGCCAACCCCTCGCTTAGCCGCCAACTTTCCCGCGAATGGCTTTATTCTTCCCTCAGTCCTGAGTTCCTTTTTTTACCTTTTACTTTTCACCTTCTTCGCCCATGCGCCTCGTCGCCCTCCTGCCCATCAAAGCCCACAGCGCCCGCGTCCCCGGTAAAAATTTCCGGCCCCTCGCCGGCATCCCGCTCTTTGATTGGATTCTTCGAACTCTTCTCGCCCTTCCGGAAATCACCGAAGTCGTCATCAATACCGACGCCCGCTCCCACCTCGCCGCCGCCGGCCTCCAGGAATCTCCCCGCGTCCGCCTGCGCGACCGCAAACCCGAACTCTGTGGCGATTTCGTCAGCATGAACCTCATTCTCGCCGACGACGTCGCAAATAACCCCGCCGACCTTTACTTGATGACTCACGCCACCAACCCGCTCCTCGGAGCCGGTACCATCCGCGCCGCCATTGCCGCCATTTCCGCCGCCCGCCTCACCGGCAAAGCCGACAGCCTCTTTACCGTCAACCGCCACCAGGCCCGCTTTTATCACGCCGACGGCTCCCCCGTGAATCACGACCCGCAAAACCTCGTCCGCACTCAGGACCTGCCTCCCTTTCTCGAGGAAAACTCCAACCTCTACCTCTTCACCGCCGCCAGCTTCGCCGCCACCCGCGCCCGCATCGGCCAAAAACCCCTCCCCTTCGAAACTCCCCGCCTCGAATCCTGGGACATTGACGACCCCGAAGGCTGGCGCCTCGCCGAAACCCTCGCCGCCGACGCCCTCCACCGCGGCGAACCACCCTGGGTACTCCCCGCCTGAAATTCCGCCAGCATTGGCACTTGCGAACGTTGACACAGTCTCCCGCCCATCCTACTCTCTTGTTCGTGAAAACTGCTGCCCTGCCACGCCAAAACGACTCCGACCCGCGTCTGTTCGACAAGACCCGGGCCACCGCTTATGGCCGCGCGGCCATTCGGGAGGCCAAATCACGTCGGACCTTTAAAGCCTTCACCACGGCAAAATCGGCGGCGGCCTATCTCGAATCGTGCGCCAGGAAGTCCAGCTAAAGTTTTCGTCCCGGTTTGTGCGGGAATTCTCCCGGGTGCGGTGCTCCGCACGTGTCCACGAAGGCGAAATTGAACACGCCTTGGAATTTTTCGAACGCGGCGAACCGTTGCCCGCGGACTGGCATGACCATTCTTTGACTGGGGAATGGACCGGTCATCGGGAGTTTCATTTGTCTGGCGCACAGGACACTCTCGTCATTTACAAGCACCGTGAGCCTGTCTTCACCTTTGTCGCCATCGGCAGCCATCGCGAACTGTTTCCCTATCGCAAGTGGAAAAGAAAAGGCCCGCAGCGGCCGGAACCGGACTTCGACGAAATGGTGGAAAAGGTGCGCGGCGGCGGTGAAGCTCTCGCCGCCCGCGCCGCCCGCCTGCTGAAAAGACTGTGGCGCAGTTGATTTTCGACCTCCCTTTGTTCCGCACCCTTGCGTCGAGGACGATTATCCCTTCAGTGTATTCGCCCCGCGTTTCTCATTCCCCGTGTCCCTCGCCCTCGACCTTTCCTCCACCGCGCACTGCCCGGCCCAAACCGGCGTCCAACGCGTTTGCCGCCAGCTCTTCGCCCAGCTCGCCGCCACCGGCCACACTCCCGTCCCGCTCATCTTTGACCGCTACGCCCGCCGCTGGCGTGTCCCTGACCGCGCCGAACTCGCCTGCCTTTCCCCCACCGCGGCCGAACGCCCCGCCCGCCGCCGTGGCGAAGTCTGGACCTTCACCCAAAAACTTCGCGGTCACCTCGCTCGCTTCCCCGAACCCGACTGGGCCACCCTGCGCGGCGTTCCCGTTCTTGCTCCGGAAATCTTCCAGCCCAACACCTTTGCCGCCTATTCCACCCTGCGCCACCACCTTGCCAGCCCCATCGGCGCAATTTTTTACGACGCCGTCGTCCTTCGCCATCCTGAGCTCTCGCCCCCGGCCAGCGTCGCCCGCTTCCCGGCCTACCTCCGCGAGCTGGCCACCCTCGATGGCGTCGCCGCCATTTCCGATGCCTCCCGTGCCGAACTCCTCGATCACTGGTCGCGCCTCGGCCTGCCCAACACCCCACCCGTCGTCACCATTCCCCTCGGCCTCGATCCTCCTCCGCCCCTGCACCCGCCCACGCTCGAAGACCCCCGCGGCCCGCTCATCCTCAGCGTCGGCACCATCGAAGGCCGCAAAAACCACCTCGCTCTCCTCGAAGCCGCCGAAATCCTTTGGGCCGAAGGCCGCCATTTCCGCCTCACCCTTGCGGGAATGCACCGGCCTGAAACCGCCTCCCCCGCCCTCCATCGCGCCGTTGAATTGCGCGCCGCCGGTCGTCCGCTCGAGACCCCCGGCGCCGTTTCCGAATCCCGCCTGCACGAACTCTACGCCGCCTGCCGCTTCACCGTTTACCCCTCCCTCTACGAAGGCTACGGCCTCCCCGTCGCGGAAAGCCTCGCCCATGGCCGCCCGTGCATCTGTGGCTCTGGTGGCGCCCTTGCCGAAGTCTCCACCGGTGGCGGCTGCCTCCTCGTCCCCGAGCTTACCCCGGAAAACCTCGCCCGTGCCCTGCGCGTCCTTCTGGTCAACGAAGTCTTCTACCGGCGATTGGGAACCGAAACCGCCGAACGGCGGTTTCCCACATGGGCGGATTACGCCCGGAATGCCGCCGCCTGGCTCGCCACCCTCACGCCCCGTCAACCATCCTAGCCGCATACCCCCGCACTTTTCAGCCTTGCCCGCGCCTCCGCCACACCCCTATCTCCTATCCTTTATGCCCCTTTTCGGACTCCCGGGTGCCCTTTGGACTCAGCGGCACATCTCCCTTAACCGTCTCGGACTTGCCGGACTTTGCCTCGGGCTGGCCAGCTTGGCGCCTTCACTGCGCGCCCAATTGGTTGTGCCCGCGCCCGATGCCCTCCGCGCACAGTCCTCTTCGCCTACTCCCAACCCCCTCACCAACCAAAACGTCCCCTTCGGCCCGAAAAACGACCCGTTTGCCCCGTCCTCCAACCCCAACCCCCTCCCCGATTCCACCACCTCCTCCCCTGACCAAACCCAGCTAAAGCCCCTCCCGCCCCTCCAATCCGCCCCCGTGGATGCCTCCGTCCCTGACGCGGACGACCCCGCCCTCCTGCCCCTCGTCGAAGAAACCTACCCCGAGCCCGGCCAGCCGCTCCCCCCCAGTGAAGCAACCCTCGACCACATCCTCGCCATCGCGGCCACCGATTCCACCACCATGCGCGAGCAGGCCCAAATCGTCGCCGCCAACGATGCCTCCCGCTACCGCAGTTGGGTCCAATACCTTCCCGCCGTGGACGCCAAATACAACGTGGGCTTCTTCGACCTCATCCGCGGCGACATCAAAGGCGGTTCCGAGAGCGCCTTCGGCGGCGCCTACACCATCGAAGCCAGCCGCCCCCTCTATTATTGGGGCGCCATTGACGCCACCAAGAAACTCGCCCTCCTCCGCGAGCAAATCTCCCAAACCCAGGCCATCATCGCCTACGCCAAGCTTTGCGTGGATATCCGCAAAGAGTATTACGAGCTCATCGCCGAGAAGGCCCACGTCACCCTCTTCATCCGCGAGGCCGAGTCCGCCTCCCGCCGCGTGCAAAAGGAACGCCAGCTCATTGACGCCGGCAAGGGCTACCCCGCCAAGGCCGATCAAATGGAGTTCCAGTTTGAGCGCCTCCAAATGCAGGAAGCCGACGCCCAAAACACCTACCAGGCCAACCTTGACGAATTACGCCGCCTCTCCGGCGCCCTCGACTTCGACGAGAAGGACGTCCCCGATCACGTCGTCATGCCCCGCATTGACATCTTGAAAATGCGCGAGCAGTTCAACGCCTTCCGCAAATCCGGCTTCCTCGACACCGCCGTCAACAAGGTCGCCTCCCTCCAGCAGGATGCCATTGACAACCAAATCATCATCAACGACGCCAACCAGAAGCCCAACTTCAACATCGGCGTCGGCATCACTCAGGGCCCCTACGAAAACACCAACTCCAAAAACGGCGGCATCTATTTCCAAACCATTATCTTCGGCGGCATCACCGGCACCTGGCACCTCTTCGATAACGACCAGACCAGCGACAACAACCGCAGCCTCCATGCCCAGCGCCGCCTCGTGGACGCCGAGCTCGCCGGCTCGCGCGACCAGCTCTTCAGCCAGGCCGCCAACCAGCTCAACAAAATTGACATCGCCCTCCACGGCATCGCGATGCTCAAGCAGCAGCTCGCCGTCATCCAAAACGATTACCGCACCGAAAAGCAGCGCCTCGCCCTCGGCCAGTCCGACCAAACCGACGTGGACCAAGTCCGCGACGGCATTCTCCAGATCAAGTTCGACATCCTCCAGTATAACTCCCAGGTCCTCGCCGGCTACTACGGCTTCCTCACCGCCATCTTTTGCGACCCCGCCCTCAGCAACGTGTCCCCCTACACCCATCCTCCCACTTCATGAAACGCACGACTTTGCTTTGGCTTGCCGCCGCCGCGCTGGCCGTCTTCCTTTTCGGCTGGTTCATCCTGCACCTGCTCACGCCCGCCTCCGCCGCCGCCCTCGTCACCCGCGGCAAAGCCATCCAGGCCGTCTCCGGCACGGTCAACGTCCTCCCCGAAGCCGAGTCCGACATCCCCAGCCCCGATTCCGGCATTCTCCTGAAAAGCAGCCTCAAGCAGGGCCTCGTCGTCCACGCCGGCGATTTGCTCGCCACCCTCAACCCCGGCGAGCTCCCCTTCCACGAAAAAACCGACCAGGACAACGTTGCCGACATTGACCAGCGCCTCGCCGGTCACCTCCCCTCCGAATACCTGCTCGACGGCCTCAAGCAACAGATTACCGACGCCGACAAACTCCGCAAAAGCGGTTACTACCCGACCTCCGATTACTACAAACTCGTCTCCGACCTCCACGAGGCCGAGGCCCAAGCCGCCGCCGACCGCTCCGACCTCGAACTCAAACGCAAAAGCTTTCTCACCGACATTGCCGACACCGAAGACCAAATCAAACGCCTCGAAATCCACGCCCCCTACAACGGCACCATCACCTCCGTCATCGCCTACCCCGGCGACCTCCTCTCCAAGGACAAACCCGTCGCCCGCATCGTCAGCACCGACTACAAAATCACCGCCGAAGTCAACCAGGACGACGTCGCCGCCGTCCGCCAGAGCAAAACCGCCGAAATCCGCTTCTTTGCCATCCGTAGCACCCTCTTCGCCGCCCGCGTCAAACTCCTCCTCCCCAGCAGCGACCCCACCACCCAGCGCTTCACCGTCCTGCTCGAGCTCGTCAAACCCACCGACAGCCTCCTCCCCGGCCTCACCGGCGAAGTCAGCTTCCTCGCCGGCGAGCACGAAAACGCCCTCCTCATCCCCCGCCGCGCCCTCTTTGGCGACAATGTCATCGTTGCCGACAATGGCCGCGTTCAGGTGCGCAAAGTCAAGGTCGGCTACCTCAGCCTCACCACCGCCGAAATTCTCGACGGCCTCAAGGAAGGCGAACACGTCCTCACCGAAAATCTCGACCTCTTCCGCGACGGTGAGAGCGTGCGCGTCACCTCGACGGAAGAGAGCAAATCCTCCAGCCCCGCCGCGCCCTAGGCCGTGTTCCAGAACCGGTTTTAAAACGCCCCGCCCGCGCGCATGCACAACGACCTCTACATCGCCCTCCGCTTTCTCCTCGCCAAAAAGCGCGCGATGCTCATGAGCCTCAGCGGCATCATTTTTGGCATCGGCCTCTTCGTCGTCACCCAGGCCCAGACCGCCGGCTTCGAGCACTTCTTCATCCGCACCGTCCTCGGCACCGACGGCGCCCTCCGTGTCCAGGACCGCTTTCAGGACACCCTCGCCTCCATGGCCGTCAAAAACGAGTCCGGCAAAACCCTCTCCCGCATCTCCCTCTCCAAGGAGCGCCGCTACATCGCCGGCGTCCAGTATCCCGACAAAATTATCGAGGCCCTCAAGGAATTCGAAAACGTCTCCGGCGCCTCCGCCGTCCTCCGCGGCAACGTCGAAATTGACAGCAACTTCCGCCTCGAGTCCGCCGAAATCTTCGGCGTCAACCTTGACGACCATCTCAACGTCTCCGACCTCGGCCACCAAATCATCTTCGGCGACCTCGACGCCTTCCGCTCCAACCCCAAGGGCGCCCTCGTCGGCTCCATGCTCGCCGACCGCCTCAACATCACCGTCGGCGACGCCATCGTCCTCACCCAGGCCGGCCGCTCTGGCCGCTTCCGCGTCTCCGCCATCTTTGAAAGCGGCGTCGAGCATGTGGACAAGCAGCGCGTCATCGTCCACCTCCCCGAGGCCCGCGCCATCCTCGCCCAGCCCTTCGACGTCACTTACATCCAGGCCAGTCTCCTCGACACCGACCGCGCCCCCAGCGACGCCGACCAGATGCAGGACGTCCTCGGCCACGCCATCGAACCCTGGCAGGAACGCGAAAAAATCTGGCTCGACGTCTTCCACGCCCTCCGCGCCTCCTCCGCCATCACCGTCTCCACCATCATCCTCATCTCCGGCCTCGGCATGTTCAACACCCTCGCCATGATCGTCATGGAGAAAACCAAGGAAATCGCCATCCTCCGCTCGATGGGTTACACCCGCCGCGACATCGCCCGCATCTTCCTCCTCCAGGGCGGCGTCGTCCTCTGCGCCGGCGCCCTCGGCGGCTGTATCCTCGGCGCCTTCAGCACCTGGCTCGTCTCCAGCATTCCCCTGCGCATCCGCGGCATCTTCTCCACGGACCACTTCGTCGTTTACTGGTCCCCCTGGCACTACGTCGCTGCCGTCGCTTCCGCCACCGTCGTCGTCATGATCGCCAGTTGGGTCCCCGCCCGCCGCGCCGCCCGCCTCGAACCCGGCGAAATCATCCGCGGCACCGCCGCCTGAAATTCCCGTGCCCGCCGCCCCTCCCATCCTCCGCGCGCAAAACATCCACCGCTTCCTCGGCCAGGCGGAAATGCGCAACCACGTCCTGCGCGGCGTCTCCCTCGAGCTCCAGCGCGGCACCATCTACTCCGTCGCCGGTCCCTCCGGCTGCGGCAAGTCCACCCTCCTCTACCTCCTCGGCCTCCTCGACCGCCAGGACGACGGCGAAATCTGGATCGCCGACGAACGCATGTCCGTCGCCTCCGACGCCGAGCGCACCGCCGCCCGCAACCGCTTCATCGGCTTCGTCTTCCAGTTCCACTTCCTCCTCCCCGAGTTCACCGCCGCCGAGAACATCATGCTCCCCATGCGCAAGCTTGGCCGCCTCTCCAAAAAACAAATGCGCGAACGCGCCCACGAGCTCCTCCACGAAGTCGGCCTGGGCGACAAGGCCGGTCGCCTCTCCACCCACCTCTCCGGCGGCGAGCAGCAGCGCGTCGCCATCGCCCGCTCCCTCGCCAACGCCCCCGCCATCATCCTCGCCGACGAACCCACCGGCAACCTCGACGTCAAAAACTCCAACCTCGTCTTCGAACTCCTCTGCCACCTCGCCCGCGTCAAAGGCCAGACCGTCCTCATGGTCACCCACAACCCCGACCTCGCCCAACGCACCGACATCCGCCTCCGCATGCAGGACGGGCTGTTTATCAGCTAACCACGCTCACCAACACCGCATTTGCAAAAATCATTTTCTGACCCGTGTATTTAAATTGGCACGAAACGCGACATTTGAGCCGACGACGCGCCAAAATAATATGCATATACTAACAGACATTGCTGATGAAATCCGGAAACCACAGAATCAGATTGATATTGTCCTGCGGTTAAGCGCCTACAGCGCGTTTCTGCGCGGCGAGACTAATCAAACTGAACTCGAAAAAAGGCCAAAGCGCGGTCAGTTTTCCCCTTTCCTCCTAAGCAGGGCAAGTTCAGGTAGAGACATCGGTTAGACCCGCGCAAGCCGCTCCTCGGCCACGTCGGACAGCGTCTTCCCCTGACGGCGGGCCGACGCGCGCAACGCCCGCACCGTCGCGGGCGCAAGGCGCAGCAAGACCGGTTGGCGGCCGCTGGGTTTGCGCCCGGCGCCGGGCCTCGCCCCTCCCCGCTGCAGCGGTTGCGCCGCCACCCGGCGCAAGTCAGGCAGCGCTGCGCCGTTGAGCGCGGAGAGATTAACCTGATAGCCCTCGGCATCGAAGGTCAGCGCTTCAGGAGCTTTGGTTTTTCCAGTAGTTTTCATAGTAGTCTCGTCCTTTCCTCCAGTAACCCGCGCCGATGATGCGGATGACTCCGCCCGGGCGGTGGGTGTAACGCACCAGGAGGATGCGTGCGCCCACCCGGCCCAGCAGCCACCAGCGCAACTCGCGGAAGTCACTGTGGACGGCATCGTAAAGAACGATGGCCCGCGGATCGGCAAAGGCTTGTTGCGCCGTGGTGAAATCCACGCCATGACGCGCTGCGTTCGCGCGTTCCTTGGCGCCATCCCAGACAAAGCGCATAATCAATCCTTAGGGCGATCCATTTGAATGTCAATATCTAAAATCAAACCTCACTTCCCCTCCCCCAAATCCCCGAACACCCCCAGCCACTTCGCCGCGTTCACCGCCGGGTCGAACAGCTTCCACGCCCGCTCCTGCGCCCGCTCCCGCGCCGCCGCCCGCCATTCCGGATCCGCAATCGTCCGCGCCATCGCCCCCGTCATCGCCTCGATGTCCAGCGGCGGCACCGACCGCCCCGTCTTCCGCTCCTCGAAACATTCCTCCGCCCCGCCCACCGCCGTCGCCACCACCGGCAACCCCGCCGCCTGCGCCTCGATCAAAAAATTCGGCAGCGACTCCGCCTCCGACGCCAGCACCCCCATGTCCGCCGCCGCATAATACGGTGCCGGGTCCTCCACCCGCCCCGCGAAGCGCACCGTCTTGTTCAAGTTCAACTCCACCGCCAGTTGCCGGCACAACTTCATCAACGGCCCGTCGCCCACCAGCCACAACTGCCACGCCGGATCCTGCGTCAGCCGCGCCGCCGCGCGCAACAATATGTCCTGCCCCTTGCCGGGGCGGAAGCCCGCCACGCAAATCATCACCACCGCGTCATCCGGCGTGCGCCCCTGCTTGCGCCACTCCGTCCGCGCCGCCGCCGGGTCCGCCGCGCGCGGGTCTTTCGCCAGCCCGCTGTAAATCACATGCAGCTTTTTCTTCGTTGCCCCCTTCGTCATCGCTGTTTGCGCCGCCCACCGCGAATTCGCCACCGCCAGCTCCGCGCCCAGCACCCCCTTCCAATAGCGCGCCGGCTGGTCCCGCCCGCTGCGCACCGTCGCCACCCGCGGCGCCAGCCCCGCCAGCTTCGGCAGCTTCGCGTTCGCCTCGCGCCCGAACGCCACCACCACGTCCGGCTGCAACCCCGCCACCGTCTCGCGCAGCTTCGGCGCATACCCGTCCAGTTTCCAGTCCCGCTTTTGCAGCACCACCGGCTCCAGCTTGCGCGCCGCCTCCGTCTTTGCCAACTCCCCGCCGGGGCGAAACACCACCAGCCGCACCGTGTGCCCCGCGCCCGCCCAGCGTCCGCCGAGTTCGAGCGCCTGCGTTTCCGTTCCGCCCAGCCGTAGTTGGTCTTGTAGGATGACGATTTTCATTTTTTTCAGCGATCCATGCGAAAATACTGTCGCATCGCCCGCCGCATGAAGCGATGCCCAAATGCCCATTGCGTCAGCCGCGCCAGCCCCGCCTGCATCAACGACCCCGTCGCCACCGTCCCGCTGCGCCCGCCGGCCAGCGCCTTCTTTAAATCCTTCGCCGCTTGCGCCACTTCCGGGCTTCCCGCAATCAATTCGTCCAGCCGCACCAGCACCTGCGCCTCCCACGCCTCCCCGCCCGGCGTGCGCCGCAGCACTTTGTTGAAATCCGTCCGGTAATCTCCCGGCTGCAAATCCACCACCTGTACGCCCCGCCCCTCCCCTTCCATCATCAGCGTCCGCGAAAACGCCGACAGCCCGGCCTTCGCCGCCGTGTAGCTCGCCATCCCGGGCAGCGGAAATTCCGCCGCGAGCGACGACACGTTCACCACCGCCCCGCTCCCGCGCGCCAGCATCTCCGGCCAAAATTCCCGCGTCAGCGCCATCGGCGCCTCCAGCAAAATCCGCAACTGCCCCGTCATGTCCTCCTCGCTTACCCGCGCAAACGCCGCGAACACGCCCGCCCCCGCATTATTCACCAGCACATCCGGCACCCCCGCCTCCCGCCGCACCTGCGCCACCGCCGCGCGCAGCGACTCCCTCTCATTCAAATCCAGCGCCACCGGATGGAACCCCTCCCCCGCCGGCACTCGCCCCGCGTCCCGGCTCGTCGCCCACAC
>CAZDAQ010000034.1:0-10359 GCA_964503425.1 uncultured Opitutales bacterium | reverse complement strand
GGCATCGCCGTTTACGTCGAGGAAGCCGCCCGCGCCGCCGCCCAACTCGCCCCCGGCACCGTCACCGTCTTCGCCCCCGCCCACGCCGCCCTCAGCAAAATCTCCTGGCCGTTCACCGTCCACCAACTTCCCCTCTGCGGTTCGCAAAGCTGGCGCGACCGTCTGGTCCTCGCCCGCGCCATTCGCTCCTTCGCCGCCGAGCTCGCCCGCGCCACGGTCTGGCTCCCCGAGCCGGGCGCGCTCCTCGCCGCCATGTATCTTAACGCCCTGGGCCGCCTGCCCGCACGCCGCCTCGTGCTCACGCTTCACGGTTCTGAAATCCTCCGCTTCGCCGCCCGCCCGCACCGCCGCCGCCTTTTCCAAAAACTTCTTGACCGCGCCGACCGCGTCGTCGTCGTCTCCCTCTTCGTCCGCGCCCTGCTCGAAAAACATTTCCGCGTCCCCGCCGCGAAAATCACCGTCGTCCCCGGCGCGTTGCGTAGTGCTTTTGTGGATACCAGGGCCGCGCGCCCGCCCCGCCCGCCGGGCGTGCCCGTCGTCCTCCTCACGGTCGCCCGCGTCCACCCGCGCAAGGGCCAGCACGCCGTCCTCGAAGCCCTCGCCCTCCTCGCCAAAAAACTTCCCCTCCCCGTCGAATACCTTATCGCCGGCCCCGTGATCAACGCCGCCTATCGCCGCCGCCTCGAAGCCCTCGCCAAAAAATCCGGCGCCGCCGTCCGCTTCCTCGGCGAAGTTCCCGACGCCTCCCTCCCCGCCCTCTTCGCGCAGGCCGACCTCTTCGTCCTCACCCCCATTCCCCACGGCCCCAGTCTCGAAGGCTTCGGACTCGCCTACCTCGAAGCCGCCGCCCACGGCCTTCCCTCCGTCGCCCACCGCACCGGCGGCGTCCCCGAAGCCGTGCGCGACGGCCTCACCGGCCTCCTCGCCGACCCCGCCGACCGCCCCGCCCTCGCCGCCGCGCTGGAAAAACTCATCACCGACCCCGCGCTCCGCACCCGCCTCGCCACCGCCGCCCACCACCGCGCCCACGAATACACCTGGCCCGACAACGCCCGCGCCCTCTTCAGTGGCCTCGGCTAATTTTTGGTTTTCCATTCCCGCTGCAACGCAACTGACGCATGGGGGTTAATATATCCGCACCCTCGCGGAACCATGAAACCCAGGATACGCGTCATCGGTCTCTTTATCATTTCCCTCGAACTGGCTTTTTTCATTTTTGCAAAACCACGGATTGAGACCTTCGTGGAGGAGTATCAACAAAAGACCGCCACCCAGATCGAAGTTCAGAATTGGGACAGCCCGTTACTCTGCTACAAAATGCATACTGGCCTTTACCCATCCACTCAGCAAGGCCTCATGGCCCTGATTCAACCACCAGAAGGTGTCACTGGCTGGCGTGGTCCATACCTAATGACTAAAGACACTCCCCTCGACCACTGGCGAAACCCCTACCACTACCGCTTTCCCGGCATCCACAACCCCTCCTCCTACGACCTCTGGTCCTCCGGCCCCGACGGCCTTGACGGCACCCCCGACGACATCGGCAACTGGTAAACCACATAGTGACTCTCATCCGTCTCATCCGTGCCATCCGTGCTTTGTTTTCCGTTTGCTTCGATTCCTGTAACTCCCCCGGGCCGGCCCGGTTTATTACAGTTAACCTGGTCCTAACATGAAATGGCTCCTTCGCATCCTCGTCTGGCTTATCCGCATCGCCATCTATGGAGGTTTGGCTTTTGTTATCTACGTCGGATACCTGAACTGGACGTTCTATACTGACCCCAATCTTGGCTCCAGTCGGAACGTCATCCCCCAACTCTTCGTCACTCAGGACATTAATTCCCCAATGCTCAAATACCTAAACGATACCGGCCATTACCCCACCACCGCGCAAGGTCTCACCGCCCTGATACAAGCGCCCGACGGTGTCGCCGGGTGGCATGGCCCCTACCTTAAAATTCCCCCGCCACAAACTCACGTCATCGTCCGTAATGGCATCCCACACCGCTATACCACCACCTCCATCTCCACCAACGACCTACTAACCGACCCCTGGCGCAACCCCTACCACTACCGCTATCCCGGCCTCCACAATCCCAACACCTACGATGTCTGGTCCTCGGGCCCCGACGGCATTGACGGCACCCCCGACGACATCGGCAACTGGTAATCCCGGTCTATTCCCCCTCTTCCTCTTCCATTTTTTAAATTTTAATTTTTAAATTTAAAATTCCTTCACCCCTCCCCCTGCAACTTCCCCCCGCCCACGGGGTTGAAAAACATTAAGGAACCCACCCCCAAAGATTTTTGTTTTTATCACCCATAAATCCCCCTACACTCGTTCGCATGTCTATCTCCCCCAGTCCCTCCCGTCTTCGTCAATCCCGCAGCCGCCGCGCGGCCCGCGGCTTTACCCTGACGGAAATCCTCATCGCCATCGCGCTCATCGTCATCCTCGTGGCCGCCGCCGTCGCGAACCTCAACGGCATCTTCTCCGGCGGCCAGGAGCAGGTCGCCAAGCTCTTTGTCACCCAGGATGTGGACACCTCCCTCCTCGCCTACCGCATGGCCACCGGTTCCTACCCCTCCACCGAGCAGGGCCTCCGCGCCCTCATCGCCCAGCCCGAAGGCGTCTCCGGCTGGCGCGGCCCCTACTTTAAAACCAACAATGTCCCGGTTGATCCCTGGCAGACCGAATACCACTACCGCTTCCCCGGCGTGCACAACCCCCAGGGCTACGATTGCTGGTCCTCCGGCCCGGATAAGACCGACGGTGACGCCGACGACATTGGCAACTGGTGATGTCCACTCCCTCCCTCCAGCAGCCCGGCGCCCCTTCGCGCCCGGTCTTTTTGCCGCCGCCCGCCCGCGCCTTCGAGCGCGGGCGCGTGGTATCCGCCCTGCGCGCCCGCTCCGCCCCCGCCTTCACCCTCGCCGAAATCCTCATCGCCATCACCCTCATCATCCTCGTCGGCGGCCTCGCCGTCTCCAACTTCGGCGCCCTGTCCGACAGCGTTAAACGCCCCCCCATTGACACCGTCCTCCGCGAAGCCGTCCGCGAAGCCCGCTACGACGCTGTCCTCAATAAACGCAGCACCCTCCTCGCCTACAACGCCGACAAAAGCTCCTTCCTCATCACCGACTACCTCACCGGCAACACCATTGGCGAAATCCCCTACGCCCCCGACAACAGCATCAACAAATTCGCCATCCAATTCACCCCCGTCCTCCCCCTCAAGGACCTCATGTCCAACATTGCCGACACCCCCACCCAGTTCTCCAACTCCACCCTCACCCAGTTGATGTTCCACAGCAGCGGCGCCAGCACCCCCGTCAAAGTCGAAATCATCAGCAACGACCACACCTCCACCCTCTTCCTCGACGCCTTCTCCGAAGGTCCCGTCCCCAAACTCGTCCTCCACTAGCGCCCCGTTAAACCCGCCGCTCGCACCGCCGCTTTTCCTTTTTAAATTTTTCATTTTAAATTTTAAATTCCCCATCCGTGTCCTCCCGCCCCCATCGCCCCGGTTTTACGCTGACGGAAGTCCTCGTCGCCCTCGTCCTCTTCGTCCTCGCCACCAGCGTCCTCGCCTCCTCCGTCAACAACGCCATCCGCGCCCTCGAAACCCTCGAAATCCGCGACGGCACCGAACAGGACTACCGCTTCGTCCGCTCCCAAATCTTCACCATCTCCGATCTCACCACCTTCCAGCAGGGCGGCCAAATCCAGACCCCCGATGCCGGCCAGGCCCAGTGGAGCGCCAACGTCACCCCCACCCAGACGGCCGATCTCTTCCAAGTCCAGCTCACCATCAACCTCGCCGGCGAAGGCGAGGTCAAACCCGAGAGCGATACCCGCACCTACTACCTCCTCCGCCCGGGCTGGACCCAGGATCCCACCGACCGCACCACCGCCCTCCAAACCTTTCACGACAACCTCGCCAAAGTCCGCACCAACCAGCAATGGCCGTAAGCCTCCCGCATCCCCGCGCCGCCCTCCCCTGCCGCTCCGCCTGCGGCCGGCGCCGCCGCCTGCGCTCCGCCTTCACCCTCGTTGAAATCCTCCTCGCCATCGCCCTCTCCACCCTCGTCCTCCTCGCCGCCGCCGTCTTCGTCTTTTCCGCCTTCAACCTCCTCACCCAAACCGAAAACGACCCCGGCCTCGAACACCACAAACTCGGCGTCGTCGGCTACCTCGAATTCGCCTTCTCCCAAGCCCCCGCGCCCCCCAGTAACACCACCGCCGGCGGCAACACCACCGGCCCCGGCTTCGCCGGCGGCACCGGCGGCTTGGGCGGCAATTCCACCTCCGGCGGCAACTCCTCCTCCACCACCGGCCCCGCCCTTTCCTTCGGCAACTCCCTCACCGGCTCCATCTCCGCCGGCAACCAAACCAATCGCGTCGGCTGGGGCTTCCCGCCCGGCGTCATCTCCATTGACAACCCCTACCTCACCTTCCGCGTGGATGACGACGATCCCCTCCTCGTCTGGGACGGCGGCCCCCGCCCCCCCGCCACCGCCTGGCTCTACTTCAAGGAAGGCGAAGGCCTCTCCCTCATCTGGCAAACCGACCAGCAAAAACTCATCGACCCCAACGCCCTCCAGCGCACCATGCTCTCCCCCCTCGTCACCAAGCTCGAATTTGTTTATTACGACGCCACCAGCACCCAATGGACCTCCAGCGACACCCCGCAAAAAGACCCCACCACCGGCGCCCAGCTCCTCCCCAACTTCATCCGCCTCACCTTTAGAATCAACAACAAGGACGAAACCATGACCGTCAACCTCCCCTCCAGCCAAACCAACATGCCCATTTATTAAAGCTCCTTTCTGCTTTCTTTTTTCCATCTTCCTTTTTCCTTTTTCCACTCTTTATTTGTTAATTCTTAATTTCCCCCATGTTCCGCCAACGCCTCTTCGCCCGCCTCCCCCGCGCTTTCCGCTCCACCGAAAGCCGCGGCGCCGTGCTCGCGCTGGTCCTTGGCCTCATCCTCCTTCTCTCCCTCGTCGTCACCATCTTCCTCGACCTCACCCGCCGCGAAGTCCTCCTCCGCGGCATGTATGTCGCCCGCGACCAGCTCCGCCTCGCCGCCTACTCCGCTCTCGAAACCTCCCTCGCCGTCCTCAGCGAATACCTCCAGATTGACGGCGGCCTCTACGGCCCCGCCCAGGGCTGGGGCACCAACATCCTCTCCCAGGCCCCCGACTTCGTCGTCCCCTACGGCATGAACATCTCCGTCAACATCACGGACGAAACCGGCCACCTCTCCATGCTCGACGCCAACCAAAGCGAACTCAACGCCGTCCTCGAATCCCTCGGCTTCCAGTCCCCCCAGACCGACGAACTCCTCGACACCCTCGGCGACTGGACCGACGCCGACGACAACATGCGCCTCAACGGCGCCGAAAAAGACTACTACGAACTTCTCCAGCCTCCCTACGACCCGCCCAATCGTCCAATTAAATCGTATGACGAATTGCACTATATCAAAAGCTGGAACACCGCCCTCTTCGACGGCAACGGCACCCCCCTCCCCCCCTACGACGGCCTCCGCAAAATGGTCACCCTTCTCGACAACGGCGGCACCGTCAACCTCAACACCGCCCCCCCCGAACTTTTGGCCGCCTACGCCCAACTCGGGCAAATTGACAATAACGCCGTCACCGCCTACCTCGCCGGCCAGGACGGTGTCCGCGGCACGGCCGACGATCTGCTCATCCGCAACAGCAATGAAATGTCTGCGGCGGGCGCCACGGGCGGCTCCACCAACGGCGCTCCCGGCTCCAGCTCCAGCCCTGGCGGTGGCATGACTCTCGGAGGCGGATTAACCTTCGGCGGTGGCCTCAATACCGGACGCGGCGGTGCCGGTACCGTCACCAGCTTCCAAGCAGGCGGCGGTGGTGGTGGCCGTGGTGGCGCCGGAGGCGGGGGCGGCGGCGCAGGTGGTGGAGCCGGTGGCGGAGGCGGTGGCTTCGGCGGTGGGGGTGCGGGTGGTGGCGGCGCCGGTGGCGGAGGCTTTGGGGGTGGGGGCGCAGGTGGCGGTGGTTTTGGTGGAGGCGGAGCTGGCGGAGGCGGCTTTGGCGGTGGAGGTGGTGGAGGCCGCGGCGGAGCTGGCGGCGGGGGCTTTGGTGGAGGCGGGGGCGGCGCTGGCGGCGGCCGTGGTGGTGCCGGCGGCGGTGGTGCTGGTGGTGGTGGCCGCGGCGGCCAGGGCGGCGGGGCGGGCGGCGCTGGCGGTGGCACGGGTGCCGGCGGCGGCATTGGCTCCGGCGGCACTACCGGCGGCTCCACTTCGGGTAATAGCACTGCCGGCGGCAACAGCACGGCGGGCGGTGGCGGCACGACCACGCCTCCCCGCGTCGGCTTTCAATGCCATTTGCTCAAAATTGAGATCACCGTCTCCATGGGCGATGCCCACTTCCTCCTCAGCGCCCTTGTCCAGCCGCGCAACATCGGCCCGGGCATGCCCACTTCCACCGGCTCTTCCGGTTCCTCCGGCGGCTCTTTCACCCCCGTTACCACCACCTCTTCCACTTCCTACCCCTTCGTCATTGTCGCCCTTGGCGAAAACCTCAGTTATGAATGACCGCCCGCCTTCCCGCGCTTTCTTGTTGGCAGGTGCAACTTTATGCTCAATGACGGGTTTGGCCTCCACGACCGGCCCTTCCTCCGGCTTTTTCACGACATTGTGATTGTCTCCCCCTGAAATTTCCCCCGATACTCCCCCCTTAATCGTGCCTCACCCCCTCGTCCAACGCGCTCTGGATTTGTTTAAGCCGGACACCACCGAGCCGCCGCCCGCGGTCCGGTTCGTCCCGGCTCCCCTCCTCTTCATTCACGCCGAGCCGCTCCCGGAAGGCATGCAGCCGTCCGAACTCCAGGGCTTCGCCGAAGTCACCATGGAGACCCTGGCGCCCATGCCCCTCGAACAACTCTCCTGGGGCTACCTAAATTCCGAACGCGCCACCCACCTCCTCCTCTTCGCCGCCTCCCGCGATCGGCTGGAATCCGAAAATCTCCTTCCCGAAAATTCCTTTTTCCACGTCCTCCCCTCCTTTTTTGCCGCCGCCCCGGCTGACGCCTCCGCCCACTGGGTCTTCATCTGGGAAGCCGGCCACCTCACCGCCCTGCACTACGACGCCGAGTCCGCCGTCCCCACGCGCGTCGAAGTCGAGCCGCTCATTGAAGACAATCCCGCCGGCGCCTTCGCCGCCCGCGAACGCCTGCTCAAACGCCTCGGCTCCGCTGGCCGCGTCGAAGCCGCCGCCGGCCTCCTCACCCTCCCCGATGCCGTTCGCGGCCCCCGTGAACGCCTCTCCTTCTTCTTTACCCAATACCCTGCGCCCGACACTGAACCCGTCCGCATTGAAGGCCGCCCCCCCGCCAATCCCGCCGCCCTTTGGTCGGCTGACCTCCGCGATAATCTCTTCCGCACCGCCGAACAGCAGCGCCGCCGCACCCTCCGCATCCTCAACAACGCCTTGAAATGGGCCGCCGGCGCCGCGCTCGTCCTCTTTACCCTGCAACTCGTCTGGGCCGCCGGCACCATCTGGGTCAATGCCAAGACCGCCTCCATTGATAAGCAAAAAACCCTCGTCACCCAGGTGCTGGATAATCAGGCCCTCCTCAAGAAAATTGACCAGTTCTCCGCCCACCAGTTGCGCCCGTTTGAAATGATGGCCGCCATCAACGACCTCCGCCCGCGCGGCATCGTTTACCGCTCTTACAAGGCCACGGACGGCGACAAGATCGTCGCCCAATGCACCGCCCCCGACCCATCCGTGATGAACGACTTTTTTGACGCCATTGCCAAATCCGGCTTGGCCGATGCCGCTCCCCCGGCCCCGGTCTTCAGCCGCGGCGGCGTCACCTTCAACCTCGCCCTCACCTTCCGCCAGTCCCTCCAGCCCGAACCCATGCCCGAGGACAAACCCGCCGATGCCACCGCCACCCCAGGCACCCCCGGTGCCCCCGGCGCCCCGGCCAGCGTGGCCCAAACCTTGACCTTCCCCCAACGCCCCACTGTCACCCTGAATCCCGGCATCGGCGTTGGCGCCGGACCGCAGACGGAAGGCCCTCCGGGCGGCTTTGGCGGCGGTGGACCTGGAGGCGGCCCTCCCGGTGCCGACCCCAATGCCCAGCCCGTTGAAGCCACTCCCGCTCCCGCCGGCCCGGCCGTTTACCTCAACTAACCCCGCTGCGCCTCGATAAATCCCCTTTCCTTTTCTCTTTCGCACCCTGCCTTCTCCCCATGCTTTTGCGCTTCATTAAAGACTGGTATCAAAAAATGTCCATGCGCGAGCGCGGCATGTTCATCGCCTTCGTCTGGGTCATCGTCCTCGGCTGGCTCGGCTACCTGGCCCACAAGATCGGCCACCTGCGCGATGACATTAAAACCGTGCAGACCGCCGCCACCAACCAAAAGCTCGTTCTGGACCAGCAGAATGCCATCCAAACGAACCTCAGCCAGATGTTCAGCCGCTTCGACAAGGCCAACGTCATTGATGCTCCCCATCTCTTCCAAATGATCGCCCAGTTCGCCAAGGACAGCAGCCTCGACGGCCCCAACACCTCCATTCAGCAACAACGCTCCCAAACCGCCGACATCTTCACCATCAACACCGTCAGCGTCCATTTTAGCAAGGCCTCCATCCACGACCTCGTCAATTTTGCCTCCAAAATCGAGGACAAAACCCCGTATCTTGCCATTGATGACATTTCCATCACCCCCAGCCCCATTCTCCCCAACCAACTCGATGCCACCCTGCGCGTCAGTTCCCTCGAACTAAATCAGTCAATAAACTCGACTGACGTGAAACACTAAAGCCTCGCGTCGGTTACTAAATCATCCCTCTACATGCCCACACTCCCGCATCCCCCCCGTTCCCTGCGTTGCCGCCCTCTTAGCCGCGTCTGGCAAGTCCTCGCCTTTGTCCTGGCCTCATCCGCCGTGGCCATCGCGCAAGACGCCTCGCCCACGCCACCTCCGGCCACTCCCGCCCCCACCCCGGCTCCGACCTCGACGTCACCCTTCGCCTCGCCCCTGCGCCGCCCTGGCATGACCTTGCCCACCCCCACCGCCCAACCCGCTCCCGTACGCGCCCCCGTTACGGCCTCCCAATTGCCTGCTCCCACCCCCATCCAGCCGCCCGCCGGATCCACCGTCGTCGTCGCGCCTCCCGGGTCGAACATTTCCGTCACCCCCAACCCCGCCCCCGGCTTTGCCGTGCCCATTCCCGGCCCGACCGCCACCGGCATTCCCACTCCCACCGGCGTGCCCGCGCCCACCGGCTTCGGTGCCCCCCGGGCTGGTGGCTTCGGTGCTGTCGCTACCCCCGGTGGCGTTATCGGTGTTCCCATCCGCCCCACGGGTCTGACCGCTCCCGCCCCAGGCACCGTCGGCCCCCCCCAACCCGCTCCCATCATAACCATGAAGGTTGATCCCGCCATCATCGCCGCCACCCCCTTGCTGGCTGACGTGGAACACCCCGACCAAGTCGTTCAAGGTGTCGCCTTTGCCGACGAAACTGCCCCCCAGGTCGTCCGCCTCCTCGAAATGTATACCGGCAAAATCATCCTCCAGGAACAAGCCCTCCCCGCCACCCGCCTCAACTTCGCCGTAAACGGCAACATCTCCGTCGCCGAGGCTGTCTTTGCCCTGCAAAATCTCCTGAGCATGAATGGCGTCCAAATCCTCCCCATGAGCGGCCGCATCTTCCGCGCCGTCAACGGCGCCACCCCCCAGACCAACCAGGCCGGCCCCATGCTCTCCAGCAACGACACCATCAAATCCCTCCTCAGCGACGAAAGCGTTTACAGCCGCTTTTACAAACTCAATTACATCACTTCCGATGACGCCGCCCGTCTCTTGACCCCCTTCATGAGTCCGCGCATCTCCGCCCTTATCTCCTTCGAACGCTCCAACTCCATCTTCGTCACCGACACCCTCCTCAACCTCCAGCGCGTTGAAGAAGTCCTCCAAAAAGCCGACGTCGAATCCGAGATCATGGAAGCCACCGATTACATCCAGCTTAAAAACGCCAAGTCCGCCGACGTGCTCACCCGCCTCACCGCCCTCCAGGCGAGCCCCCTCCGCAAATACATGGGCACCAACACCACCTTTATTTCCGACGACCGCACCAACATGATCATCGCCGTCATGCCCAAGGAAGACGAGGACATGGTCAAGAAAATCATCACCAGCCTCGACGCCGACGTGGATCCCACCACCAGCGCCAAAATCTTCAAAATCAAGCAGGCCGTTTCCGGCACCATCGTCACGGAACTCCAGCAAATCGTCAGCGGCGTCCAGGGCGTGAATACCCGCCCGACCGCTGGCGGAGCTGCTGGCGCCCAACGCC
>CAZDAQ010000033.1:13552-21026 GCA_964503425.1 uncultured Opitutales bacterium | reverse complement strand
CCAACGCATCAAACCTATCAAACGCATCAAACGCAGCCAACGCAGTGATACCGCGGTCTCGCGCTTTCTGTTATACTCCCGCCCATGAAACACCCACTTCCTGTTCAAGGCTTGCGAAAAGCCTCCCCCACCGTATCCCCTAATTCACTCCCTACCCCCATGAATATCTGCACCCCTCTCCGCTCCACCGGCCTCCTCCTCGCCTCCCTCACCCTTGGCGCCGCCGCGCTCCTTTTCCCTGCCGCTGCCCACGCCCAAAATACCCCCCCTAACCCCTCGCCAGCGGGTTTGCCCTCCGCAGCTTCAGCGAAGGAGGGCTCCCCGCCCTCTTCCATTTACCCCCCCGAATCCACCAACCCCGAAGCCGCCTTCCTCGACAAAAAGAAAGACCTCGCCGGCAATAACGTCGCGCTCGTCAAAGCCACCGGCCACATCTCCAATTACGACGAATCCCGCGTCGGCAACTACACCCTCCCCGACCCCCTCCTCCTCAACAACGGCCAGCCCGTCACCAACGCCACCACCTGGTTCGACCAGCGCCGCCCCGAAATCCTCGAAGCCTACGAATCCCAAATCTATGGTCGCGTCCCTCCCACCGCCCCCAAGGTCAAATGGGAAGTCACCAACCCCGGCGCCCCCGCGCTCGACGGCCAGGCCATCTGCCAGCAAGTCACCGGCCACATTGGCGACGACCCCAACGGCCCCGCCATCCACCTCGTCATCTACCTCCCCGCCCATGCCTCCGGCCCTGTGCCCATCTGGATCCACATCCTCTTCGGCAATCCCCCCCTCCCCCCCGGACTGACTTCCACCGTCGCCACGTCTCCCAGCGCCACCAATCCCAGACCCAACCGCCCGCCGTCAGCCCCCGAATCTGGCCCCATCCCCCAAATCCTCGCCCACGGCTACGCCTATGCCACCTTCCGCTACACCGAAATCCAGCAGGACACCGCCACCGGCACTGGCGTCCGTCAGCTTGCCCTTGCCCCCAATCAAACCACCCCCGCCCCCGACGACTGGGGCGGCATCAGCGCCTGGGCCTGGGGCATCAGCCGCGTCATTGACTATTTTGAAACTGACCCCGCCATTGACCCCCACCGCATTGCCATCGCCGGCCATTCCCGCCTCGGCAAGACTGTCCTCTGGGCTGGCGCGCAAGACCCCCGTGTCGCCCTCGTTTACTCCAGTTGCGGCGGCGAACTCGGCTCCTCCCTCGCCCGTCGTGACTATGGCGAAACCGTGGACGACATGGCGCAGAACTTCCCCTGGCAATTCGCCGGCAACTTCCAGAAATACGCCGGCCACTGGAACGATATGCCCGTGGACACCCACATGCTCATCTCCCTCATCGCCCCCCGCCCCGTCTTCATCGTCGGCGGTGTCGGCGACCAATGGAGCGACCCCCGCGGCGAATTCCTCGGCGAAGTCGCTGCCGGTCCCGTTTACACCCTCCTCGGGAAAAAAGACCTCGGCACCACCCGCTTCCCCAATGTGGACATCCCCCTCCTCACCGGCTCGCTCGGCTACCTTTATCACAGCGGCGCCCACACCATGCCCGCCACCGACTGGTTCGCCGCCCTCGAATTCGCCGACCAGCACCTGAAGCCTCCCCCTCCCCCCACCCCTGACCCCGCTAAAAACTAAATCTTACTTCGGCGCCGGCACTGGCAAATCATCCGTGAGCACGCCATACAACTGTGTCTTCGCCTCATCCAAATAAATCGGCAGCGAATAAGTAATCATCCAGATATCCCCTCCCCCCTTGTCAAAATAGGGTGGACTCCACACCGCCGCTTGCCGGCTTACCGGCAGTGCATACCAGTCCATCTTCACATAAACATAATCCGGTTTCGCCAGATTCATGGTCGTGAGCATTCCCCCCTTCCGGCACACATACGGGCATGGCCGCACCGGCTCGCCCGCCGCCGCCAGCGGTGGCGCAAAGCACACCCCATACACCTGTGGATGTTGGTTCAAATAATCCGTGAAAAGTTTCGCCATCCCCTCCGCATCCGGCCGCTGCTGCTTCAGCAACGCCGCCAGCCCAGGCAAGTCCGCCTCGACCACCGCCTTGCTCTGCTCCGTGTCGCCCACCACCACCGCCTCGGACTTTACCCGCGGGCTCTTCGGTATGGTAATCTCCATGAACCCCGGCGGGATGAAGCCGCCGTTGGCATCGGGATACAGCTTCCACGCCGCCACCTTGTCATCCGGCCCAAAATCCACCGTCAGCATCCGCGCATCCGGCCCACCGATGGGCGGAAACACCACATTGTTCGTCGTCACCGCTCGGATGCTGGCCTGCTGCGTCGACGACTCCAACGCCGCCGCCGCCCCGCTGTCCGCCCCGGCTTTGGGGAATGGCGGCGTTGTTTCAAACACCAGGTATTCCCATCGTTCCATAGGCGGTTGGTCGTTCGTCATCGTGGGCGCATTGAGCGGCATCCCCAACGCCACATATACCATTTCCCGCGTGTCCCCCAGTTGGATGCGCTCGTCCAACAACCGCGCCGTCGTCGCAGTATCCCATCGGCTGGCGGCCTCGCTCAACTGACGCTCGCGGTGGACGGGTATGCCCGCGCACCCCGCCAGCAACGCCGCCATGCCCAGCAACACCCACATTCCACCGCGCCTCAGCCTTCCCGCAAGTCCGGCACCGATACTCCACTTGAACGCCATGCGCCAAGCCCTACCATCCATCGTCCCGGAAGCGAGGCAATTTTTGCGTTTTACCTTTTGCCCTTTGCCATAGCATGATGCGGCTGACCCAACCCGCGCCGCGTTCACGACTTCTCCTCATCCATGCGTCTCCTCGACCGCTACCTGCTCGCCGAATGGCTGAAAATCTTTGGCCTTACGCTGCTGGCAACCCTCGCGGTGCTGCTTCTCTATGACCTGTATGGCCAGCTTGCCGACCTCCGCAGTTATGGTGCCCACGGTGGCCAGGTCTTGTTTTACTTCGCGCTCCTTCTGCCCAGCTACCTTCCCGTTGTCCTGCCCCTCAGCCAATTGGTCTCGCTGCTTTTCGCCGTCGGCAACCTTCACCGACATAACGAAATCATCGCCATGCGCGCCGCCGGCCTCAGCCTCTGGCGCATCGCCCTGCCGCTCTGGCTCGGTGGTCTAGGCCTCGCCGCCGCTTTGTGGATGCTCAACGCCTCCATTGTCCCTTGGTCCGTCGAGCGCGCCCGGGCCTTTCGCGAAAACCTCCACTATAATTCCGAAGCCCGCAGCCACAATGGTGCCGACGCCGGAGTCATCTCCCAACTCACCTACGCCAACGACGCCCAACATCGGGTCTGGTTCATCAACCACTTCGACGACTACGCCTACCGCGGCCGCGGAGTCACCATTTACGAAACCGACACTCAGGGTCGTGACAAGCGGCACGTCCTCGCCAACGAGGGCTTTTTTGATGACGCCGCCGGCCACTGGGTCCTCCTCAATGGCCGCGAACTCTTCTTCGACGCCACCGGCCAGCAATGGCGCAACCTGCCATTCGATAAAAAGGCGTTCCCGGAATTCACCGAAACCCCCACTTCGATGAAAATCCTCCGTCAGCGCCCCGCCGACCTCTCTCTGGCCGAATTGCGCGAGGCGCTCACACTCGCGCCCGCCGCGGCGAACCCCGCCATGCAGTCCTTCGCCGTGCGTTACTATGAAATTCTCGCCAGCCCGTTCATCTGCCTCATCATCGTTGGCTTGGCCGTGCCGTTCGCCGTTTCCGGCGTCCGCGTGAACCCGATGGTCAGTGCCTCAAAATCCGTCGGCCTGTTTTTCGCCTATTACGTCGTCCAGCAGTTAAGCCTGCATCTCTCCAATCCCGAATACATCTCCCCGGTGGTGGCGGCTTGGCTGCCGATCGTGCTCATGCTCGCCCTCGCCGCCTGGCTGTTCCGCCGCGCCGTTTGACCAACCCACCGCCATCAGTCTCCCGTTGCTAACTCGTAACACGCCCGCCCATTGCATTTCCTTGCCGTGGCCCGGGCTGTCTCCTAGCCTCCGGATTCGCAAAAAAAACCTTCCCCGCACCTTTGCCATGAGCCGCCCCCGCCGCCCGTCACCCAAAACCAAGCCGTCAGGTCTATCGCCGCTCGGCAAAGTCGCCTATTTCAACCGCGAACTGAGCTGGCTCGCTTTTAATCGCCGCGTTCTCGAACTCGCGCACAACCCGCGCGTTCCCCTGCTTGAGCGCGTCCGCTTCCTCGCCATCGTTAGCTCCAATCTCGACGAGTTCTTTGAAATCCGCGTCGCCGGCCTGCTCCAGCAGGTGGACTCCGCCGTGGTCGAAGTGGGCATAGACGGCCTCGGCCCCAAGGAGCAATTGCGCCGTATTCAGCATATCGCCGGCATGCTCGTGGCTGACCAGTATCGCTGCTGGAACGACATGCTTCAGCCATCCCTCCGCGAAAAGGGCGTTTACTTCAAGGACGACCACGAATTGACCAAGGCGGAGCTCAATTGGATCGAAAGCTATTACCATGAGCATGTCTACCCGGTGCTCACACCGATGGCCATTGACCCGTCCCATCCGTTCCCGCAGCTCACCAACAAGGCACTCTACATTCTCCTTTCCCTCGACAACCCCGACCCCAACCGTGCGGAAAAAATGATGGCCATCGTCCCGGTGCCCCGCGTGCTCCCGCGCCTCGTGCCCGTCGAGATCAGCCCGCCAGACAAAAGAACCTACGTCTTTCTCAGCAGCATCATCCGCCGTTTTGCTCACGGCATGTTTCCCGGCTACAAGCTCAACGGCGCGTGGCCTTTCCGCGTCACACGCAACAGCGACTTGTATATCGACGAGGAGGAAGCCGAAAACCTCATCGTCAAAATCGAGGAGGAACTCCATCGCCTCCGCCGCGGCGCCGCCGTCCGCTTGGAAATCAGTGAGGACGCCGAAGATTCCATCGTCGCCCAGTTGCTCAAGGCCATCAACCTGCCCGAAGAAAATGTCTTCCGTGTCAAGGGCCCAGTCAATCTCCTCCGCCTCTTCAGTGTCGTAGACGACATCGGCCAGTATCGCCCTGAACTTATCTATCAGCCATTCCAGCCGCACGTCCCGCAAATCTTTGCCCGGGCGGAAAATTACTTCTCGGAAATCTCCCGCCACGACTTGCTCATCCACCATCCTTACGAATCCTTCAACCCCGTGGTGGACTTTCTCCGCGTGGCTGGCAATGACCCGCAGGTCTTCGCCATCAAGCAAACCCTCTACCGCACCGGCGGCGATTCGCCCATCGTCCAGGCCCTGATTGCCGCCTCCCGCAATGGCAAGCAAGTCACCGCCCTCGTCGAACTCAAGGCCCGTTTCGACGAGATGAACAACATCCAATGGGCCCGCCAGCTCGAAGAGGAAGGCGTCCACGTCGTTTATGGTCTCGTCGGCCTCAAGACCCATTGCAAATGCTGCCTCGTAGTCCGCCGCGAAAAAGACGGCCTGCGCCGCTACGCCCACCTCGGCACGGGCAATTACAACTTCAAAACCGCGCGCATTTACACTGACTTCAGCTTCTTCACCGCCGACCCCCGCCTGACCGAGGAAGTTGCCGACGTCTTCAACGCCCTCACCGGATTCGCCCTCAAGCCCCAGTTTGATCAGCTCCTCGTCGCCCCCTTCAATCTCCACGCACAGGTGCAGAAGAAAATTCTCCGCGAAGCCGCCAATGCCGCGGCCGGAAAGCCCGCCCGCATCATTGCAAAAATCAACAGTCTCGTGGACCAAGTTACGATGGACAATCTCTATCGCGCCTCCCAGGCTGGCGTCAAAATTGACCTCATCGTTCGCGGCATCTGCGGCCTCGTTCCCGGCATGAAAGGCCTCTCCGAAAACATCCGCGTTACCTGCGTGGTGGGCCGCTTCCTCGAACACAGCCGCATTTATTACTTCGAAAACGCCGACGGCCCCCAGCCCGAGCTTTACCTCGGCAGCGCTGACTGGATGCCACGCAATTTTTACCGCCGCATTGAGGTCGTCTATCCCATATACGACCCGCAACTGCGCCGCCGCCTCATTGAGGACATCCTCCCCGCCTACCAGCGCGACAATGCCTACGCCACCGAACTTCACGCCAATGGCGCCTACCTTCCCGTTCCTCGTGGCGACGACGAGCCGCTCTTCTCCGTGCAGGAATACTTCCTCGATCAAGTCATGTCCCAGGCCGCCGCCGAAGCCCAGGCCGCCAAAAAAGCCCGCGAGAAACCCGCCCTCCGCCCGGCGCCTTAAGCCATCCGCTCATCGCGTCTGCAGCCGCACCTTGTCGAGCTTCAGCTTCCGACTCTCGTCGAGTACGAATGTGACGTCCTTTAATGGCGTGTCCTGGTCGGCCAGCAACAACACGGTCGTCTCGTTACCATGGTCTGCCGCCGCTTTTTGCAGTGCGGCTTCCAGTTGCGGCTGGGTAACTTCCTTGTTCTCCAGGAAATACTTGCCGGTTTTGTCTATGCCTACGATCAACCGGCTGGTCTGATTAGCTGGCCCAGCCGTATCCATCTTGGGCGGAGTGATGTCGAGCGTCTTTTCCCCCTTGAACTGCATGGTCATCAGGAAGAAAAAAATCAACACCGTCAGCACGTCCACCAACGGCACAATGTTGATGTCCGGCTTGCGGCGACGGCGTGGAATGAAGAGAGCCACAGCGAAATTATGGGAAGACTAGCTTTACGAAGGTGAGAACGTTTATTTGCGCCGGGCCAGGTCAATCAGCCGCTCGACGCCCATGTCCAGCCGGGCCGACAGCAAGTCCACACGCCGGTTCAGGTAGCTGTTCCCTACGAGTGTCGGAATCGCGATGCACAACCCCAGCATCGTCGTCGTCAAAGCCAGTGAGATGGCTTTGCTGAATTGCGCGAGGTCCGGCACCCCCGTTTCCGACACTCGTCCGGAAAACGCTTCGGCCAGCCCCGTGATCGTGCCCAGCAAACCCAGCAGCGGCGCGCCTGAAATCACGATCTCGAGGATGAACAAGCCCCGCTCCAGCCGCGCGATTTCCAGCCGCGCAAACGCCTTCAACGCCTCCGGCTCCGGATTCGTGTGCTGGAAGAAATAGACGATGCGCCCGGCCGACGACTTCAAATCCCCCTTCAAGCGGATGATGTCCCCCGACACAAACGCCTCCGTCAGCGCCTTGGGCAACACCCGCGAAGTCCGCAGCGCCAGCAGGCGCTCCACGATGATGAAAACCGCCATGAATGAGCAAATACCCAGGGGGTAAATAAAAACTCCGGCGCCTTCGATGATGGTATGCAGCATGGTGGATCAAATATGGAAGGTTCAAAGCATAACAAAACTCCGCTCTGGTCAAGGGGGAAGCGCACACTAAAGCCATTGACCGCCCTGCGCGCCTGCGTAACCTGTCGTTATGCGCTCACTTTTCCCCTCCCGTTTTTCGGCCATCCTTATCCTTGTCGCAGCTGCCGTCATCTTTTCCGGCTGCTCCAGCGCCAGCACTGACGCTTATGACAAGCAGATCAGTGA
>CAZDAQ010000033.1:0-13452 GCA_964503425.1 uncultured Opitutales bacterium | reverse complement strand
CCTGAACGCGGCAAGCACGAAATCTACCACCTCGGCCTACTGGCCCGCGATTTCGCTGGCTACCAAAATCTCACCAAGCTCATTAGCGACGCCCACGTCAAGGGCTTCTACTACAAGCCGCGCACCGACCTCGACATGCTCGCCAGCCATGCCGCGGGGCTGATTGGTTTCAGCGGCTGCCTCGCCTCCTGGATTCCTCAGCTGCTTCTCGCCGACCAGTGGGACAAGGCCCGCGATGCCTGTGGCCGTATGGTGGACATCTTCGGGCGCGACCATTTCTTTATCGAACTCCAGAACCACGGCATACCTGACCAGCTCAAAGTCATCCCCGGCCTGCTGCGCCTCGCGAAGGAATTCTCCCTTAAGACTGTCGCCACCAATGACGTCCACTACGTCAATGCCACCGACTGGGAGCCCCACGACGCCCTCCTCTGCATCCAAACTGGCTCCAAGATCTCCGATGAAAAGCGCATGCGCTTCGACACGCATGAGTTCTACCTGAAATCGCGCGCGGAAATGGACCGGCTGTTTGCCGAGGTGCCCGACAGCGTCCGTAACCCCCTTCTTGTCGCCGAAATGTGCGACGTCCAGCTGCCCTTCGGCAAAAACAATTTTCCGGTCTTCAAACTGCCTGCGGAAATCCGCGAACGCTGCGCCAGCAACACCGCCTTCATGCGCGAGCTTTGCATCGCCGGCCTCCAGGCTCGCTACGGGGTGGATTATCATCATCCGGATCAATCGCCGGTGCCGAACCACCCGCCCGCCTTCGCTCGCGAACTGGTCGAACGCGTCAATTTCGAAATCAGCATCATCGAGAAGACCGGCTTTGTGGATTACTTCCTCATCGTCTGGGACTTCATTGACTGGGCGCGGCGGCAGGGCATACCCGTTGGGCCCGGCCGCGGTTCCGGCGCGGGCTGCCTCGTCGCCTACCTGCTGAAAATTACCGACGTGGACCCGTTGCGCTTCGGCCTGCTCTTCGAGCGTTTCCTCAATCCCGAACGCGTCTCCCCGCCGGACTTTGACATTGATTTCTGCATGCGGCGCCGCGGTGAGGTCATCGAATACGTCCGCCAAAAAAACGGCCAGGATTGCGTGGCCAATATCATCACCTTCGGCACCTTCGGGGCCAAGATGATCGTCCGCGACCTCGCCCGCGTCAACAGCATCGAATATGCCGAGGGCGACCGCCTCGCCAAGATGATCCCCGATGATCTCAACATCACTCTGGAGATGGCCCTTGAAAAATCCTCCGAACTCCAGCAGGAATTCGAGAAAAATCCCGTCGCCCGCAAAATCATCGAACACGGCAAGGTTATCGAAGGCATGGCCCGCAATTCCGGCACCCACGCCGCCGGCATCATTATTGCTGACCGCCCCCTCACCGAACTCATCCCGGTCACTCTTCAGGAAGGCGCGCTCACCACTCAGTATCCCAAGGATCCCATCGAAAAGCTCGGCCTGCTCAAGATGGACTTCCTCGGCCTTAAAACGCTGACCGTCATTGCCGACGCCCACGTCAACGTCCGCCGCACCCGCAATCAGCCTGATTTCGATGTCGAACGCGTGCCTTTCGACGACGCCCGCACTTTTCGCCTTCTGAACGAGGCCCGCACCGTTGGCGTCTTTCAGCTTGAGTCCGGCGGCATGCAAAACCTCTGCCGCCAGTTTTCCATTTCCAACATTGACGAAATCATCGCCCTCATCGCGCTCTACCGCCCGGGCCCGATGGCCTTCATCCCCGATTATATTGCCGGCAAAAACAACCCCGCTTCCATCAAATACCCGCATCCGCTTCTTGAAAGTGTCTGCCGCGAAACCTACGGCATTCTCGTTTATCAGGAACAAGTGATGGAAGCCGCTCGCCGCATCGCCGGCTATTCGCTTGGCGGCGCGGATGTCCTGCGCCGCGCCATGGGCAAGAAAAACACCGAGGAAATGGCCCGCCAAAAAGCCGTGTTTGTTGCCGGTGCCGCCAAGACCAACAACATTCCGCAAAAGCAAGCCGAGGAGATTTTCGCCATCCTTGAAAAATTCGCGGAATATGGCTTCAATAAATCCCACTCCGCCGCCTACGCGATCCTCTCCTACCGGACTGCCTACCTGAAGGCCAACTATCCGGTCGAGTTCATGGCCGCCGTGCTTTCCAATGAACTCGGCGATGCCGACAAAGTTTCCCACTTCGTCGGCGAAGCCACCAGCCTCGGCATCGCCGTCCTCGGCCCGGACATTAACCAGTCCCGGGAAAACTTTACGCCCCTCCCCGACCTTTCGCCCACGGCCAACGCTGCCGCCCCCGGCTCCATCCGCTTCGGCCTCGGTGCCATTAAAGGCGTGGGCGATGCCGCCGCCGGTAAAATCCTCGAAGAACGCGATGCCCGCGGCCAGTATGCCGACTTTTCTGATTTCGTGCGCCGCGTAGATGGCCGCCTCGTCAACCGCCGCGTGCTCGAGTGCCTCATCCGTACCGGCGCCTTCGACTTCACTCACGCCGACCGCCAGCAACTGCTCGACTCCCTCGATGCCGCTCTCTCCGAGGCCGCCTCCCACCAAAAGGACCAGGCTGCCGGTCAGAGCTCGCTCTTTGACATGCTCAGCGATGGCAAGACCACCCCCAACGGTTCAACTTCCGCCAAATCGCCCCCCCGTATTCCTGTCCGTGCCATGCCGCTTGCTGAACGCCTTAAGCACGAGCGCGAACTGCTCGGCTTTTACGTCTCCGGCCATCCGCTGAACGCCTACGCCGGCCTTGATGAATTGCTCGATACCCTCACTGAGACCGAGCTTCCCAACACTCGCGACCGCACGCCCTTCCGCCTCTGCGGAGTCGTCACCACCATCGTCAAACGCATTTCCAAACGTGACAACCGCCCCTGGGCCAGCTTCTCCCTTGCCACCCGCCGTGGCAGCTTTCCCGTCAACGTTTTCACGGAAGGCTACGAAAAATACGGCTCCCTGCTGGTTGACGGCACCATCGTCATCGTCCACGGCGAAGTGCGCCACGATGAACTGCGCAACGAAAAGAAACTCAACGCGCAGGAACTCGTCTCGCTGGAGGAACGCCTGCCCAACCTCCTGCGTGGCATTCAATGGATTCTCCGCCCCGAGCCTGCCGCCGATGACTTCCTTCGTCTCCTCGGCGAACGCGGCCGCTCCCAGTCCGGCGCCACCGGTACGCTCGTTTCTTTTTGGCAGGGCAATGGCCACGTTCTCCAGTTCGATCTGCCTGCGCTGCCCAAGCTTCGCTTAGACGCCGCGGCCTACCACTCCTTCCGCCGTCACCCAGCTGTGCACGGCGTCGTCGTGGACGTAGCGCCACCGCCCGTTCAGGAACCCCGCTGGCCCCGCCATAACCGCTAGCGCGCTGCCACAACCAAATCAAAGGGCACAAACCGCTGCTGCCCGTCGAGTTGCACCTGCGCCCACACCCGGTAGCGCCCGGGCATCCCGGTATTAAACGCAAAAGAAAGTTCAGGCTCGCGCGCATTGCTCTCCTGCGCTGAAACCGACGCCGCCGGGTGCAGGTGCGCATAGCCGTTTCGTCCCTGGTCGAATGCTGCCAGGTGCGCCAATGATCCCATCACTGGCTCCAGCTTCACCTCTCCGCCATCCATCCGCCGTACCGTAAAATCCAGCGTCGCATCGGTGCCCGCCACCGCTCCGCCATTCTCCGCACTCAAGGTGTAGACATATTTCCCGTCGCTGTAGGGTTTCAGCCCCCGATCCACCCCTACCGCCGCCGCACCCGGTGTCGTGATCTCCGTTTCTCCAATAACTTCATGCAACGTGATCGCGGGCACGAACTCGGCGAACAGCTTATATGTTCCCGGAAGCTTTGGCGCGAAGGCGAACGTCCACTCCCCGCTGTCGCCCTGCGGCACAGGATGGATATGCTGGTAGTCTTCCAAGCTCGGATCAATCAACAGCAGGTGCAGCTTTTGCGTGTGCGTGACCGCCAACTCGGAGGGCCGCAGGGTTTTTCCATCCGGCGTCTCCAGCGACAAAGTGTAATTGGCGCTCTGCCCGACCGCCGCGGCCCGGTCTCCCGTTAGCTTTACTGTCACCGGAAACGGCAGCCGGCTTAAATCCACGAACGGCGCCGCCCCGGTTCCGCAAAACTGCACGCCGTCCGCCGTCACCTGCACCTGATCGTAATGCAAAAATGTGCAACTGCTTCCCGGGATCGCCCGCAATGCGAAATACGACCCAGCGAAAACTGCCGTTAGCAACCCTATCTGCAATTGGACGTGCTTCATGATCAGAATGGTTTTAGCCAGCCTTGGCTGCCGCTGGTGCGGCAGGCGTTGCCGTCGTCGCCGGACGTTGTAGCCGCTCCATCAATTCATCCACCGTCCAGCCATCGCCATCCTTGCGATAGGTGATGCGCCCCTGCGCGCTGACCACGATGGCCGCCGCGGTGTGTTGCAACACCCCGTCCACCGTCCGGGTGAGGATGCCGAGCTGTTCCATCAACGCGTTGATCTCCTCCGGCGGTCCGGTCAGCAATTCAAAGTTCTCCAAGTCCAGCCGGTAGGACTGCGCATATTGTCGCAGGATTCCCGGCGAGTCATAAGTCGGATCAAAGGTAATCGTCACCAGTGTCACATCGTTTAATTTCTCCTCCTTCAGCGCCTTCTGCAAGAGTGCCATGTGCGCCGTCGCCGCCGGGCACATATCCGGTTGCGCGCATCGGGTGAAAATAAAGTCAATCACCCACCGCCGCCCGCGCAACGAGCTGCTTCGCACCAGTTTGCCATTCTCATCATAGAGCGCAAAATTCGGCGCCTCGTCGCCGACGTCGCGATAGGCTTTGCGGCCCAGTTCCACGTTATCGTAATGCAGCCGCCGCGTGACCTCATCCATCACCGTCTTTTCCGCGGCATTGGCGGGCCAGATGTTGTCCAGCCGCCAGACCCCGCCGCTTTTATGCAACTCGCCGCTTACCGTCTGGCCCACGTAGCCGATGGCTGAGTCGCCCGCGCCGACCGCCACGATCTGCATACCCTGCTTATCCGGCTCGGGCAGGCCGGCCCCTTGCAGCGTCAACGTCCCCGCCGCTGCATCCGCTGCGGTCACCTGGGTTGTAATTGGATCCGCGGCGGCCACTAATACCCCCATACCCATGCCTAGGGCCATGGCCAGTGTCCATTCGCCCCAGCTCCATCTTGCGTAAAAGCCCATTCCCATCGCGCCATCCTGACACCTTGGAGTCACCCGCGCAAGTTCCACCATTCTGCGCCTCAGATCGCTCGGGAAATTTTATGCTAAATTCCGGGGAATATCCTTTAGTCAGCGTTCTCTAATTCAATCGCAACATCTGTTATGCAAACAATTCTCATGCTTCAATGTTTTCAGTTCACAATCTCAATTAATTTAATGCTAAAATCTATTGAACATCAGATATTTGTGCAATTATATGCCCTCAAATAGGTTGCAAATAAATAACCTATTCTTAAGTGAATATGTTGCGCTATTTCTTCGGGAAATCACCTGTTGTAAGTTGCTTAATTTCAAAATTTTATATAGGTTAAAACTAGATGACTTACTTCATTTGAAAGGAGGCTTCTCATGTCCTGGAAAGATGCCAAAAAGACTGCTGAAGCGTGGGTCGCGGGGATGTCGTTGCCCAAGAACCTAACGGGGAAAAGCATAAATCTCAAGCAACTCGCTGAAAACCTTCCCCAGCAAGGTGTATATCGCGAAATGATCGTCCGGGCGGCCACCCGGCTGTTGCGTCAGCGCGGCGCCAAGGTTGAGTAATCAAGCATTCCATCCATTGCTAGGGCCTACGGTTTAACCGGCGTTGGCTTAGCCACGGCGGAGGGTTTGAGGGCATCTCCGCTGGAAAGCTCGGGAAAGCTATCCGGGTGCAGCGCGTGTGCCAGCGTCCACAAGGCTTCGCCTAGCAGCGGCCCGGGTCGCTCAAACAAACTTTCGGGCAAATCCACCACCCGGTCATGCTGCACCGCCGCCAGCCCGTGCAATGCCGGTTGTTGTGTCGGCGGCCACGCTTCTGCGGTCGAATCACGCACCAGAAAAATCACCGCGGGATTCAGCCGCAGTAACGCCTCGGGCGTAAGCTCCTGCCACGCGGTCCCGCTGGACGGCGCCACATTCCGCGCCCCCGCCTCGGTCAATAATTGCCCGGCAAAGGCCCCGGGACCTGGTACCAGCAAATCCGGACCGTAAATTATGATCGCCGTGGGCCTTCCCTCGGGCGGCAAATCCTTTAAACGCGCCCTTGCCAAAGCTTCCAGTTTTTCAAATTGCCGGGCCAGCCCTTCGCCCTTTTCCTCCCGCCCCGTCGCCGCTCCGGCGAGTCGAAAATCCTTCGGTAAATTATCCAGGCCTTCCGGCGAAAGCACCACCACCGGCATGCCCAGGCTCGCCAGCCGCTCGAGTAACTGCGGGCTGGCCAGATTCGGCACGAGCACCAAGTCCGGCCGCACCGCCACCATGTGCTCATAATCCGGATCCAGCAAACCACCAATCCGCGCAATGGGCGGATCCCGCTCCGGCACCGTGCAATACCGCGTCACCCCCACCAGTTCATTGCCCCCGCCCAGCGCCAAAACCATCTCCGTGATGGCGGGCGAAAGACAGACAATCCGTTGCGGCTTCGCCGCGAGCTTTACCGTTCTTCCCGCCCCATCCGTCAGTGTGCGCGGAAACGTCGTAACTACTTGTGCCGCAGACGGGAAAGCCGGGGCCGGTGCCACGGACACATTGTCCATGGCCGACGCGCTTGCCGCCCTTGTCAGGCAGGCAGCCGTCAACCCACCAATCACCATCATATGCCGTAGAAAAGCCATGCGTGTGCCGGACATATCCCGGTTGTAACAATTCACACCCAAATTGGCTTCAGGGGCAAGCACTCCAGCCAAAGAACATTGACACCCAGCCACCAACGTTTTGTCTCCCATGACATGCTTTTGCCATCGCCGCGCCTCCATGCCGCCCTCGCCCTCAGCCTGGGCCTGGGTCTGCTGGCTCCGCTGCGCGCCTCCGCTGGAGAACTACCCTTGGAAAATCTCGGCACCGACATCGCGACCAAGAAAAGCGCCTGCACGCAGCTCAAAACCGCCCTCGCTGCCGATCCCAAAAACCACGACCTGCGCATCCACCTTGGAGCCGTTTTGTGCGACCTCGGTGGCGATGGCGATGAGAACGCCTCCGATGAAGCCCTGGCCCTCTTCAAGGATTTCTACGCCGAAAGCCCCAGCGACGCCGAAGTTCGCGCCTTCTACGGCAGTGCCTGCACCATCCATGCCCAGTATGTCTTTTTGTTTTTCAAGCCCGGCTGGGCCGACAAGGGCTTTGCCCACCTCGACGCTGCCGTCGCCGCCGCCCCGGACAACGTCAACGTCCGCCTCATTCGCGCCCTCAATTCCGCCGAAGTGCCTGATTTCCTTGGCCGCGACAAAGTCGCCCATGAGGACTTCGCCTGGCTTCTGAAACGGCGCGAGCAGCACCCCGAAGAATTCAGCCCGACCGTCCTCCGCGCCCTTTACTATTATGCCGGACGCTACGCACTCCAACATAAGGAGGCCGCCTGCGTTGACCTGCTCGCCCAAGCCGCCGCTGTTCCGGGCGACGCCCCAATCTGCGCCAAGATTCAGGCCGCCTTGCAGCAGGCCCGCGCCAAATTTCCCGCTCCTCCCGCCGCTCCCTTAACCGCTTCCACCCATGCATAAAGATTTGGCAAAAATTCTTGTCACCGAGGACGACATCCGCCAGCGCATTGTTGAGCTGGGCGGTCAGATCTCCGCGCTCTATCGCCGCCTCGGCGCGGATGAAGTCTCCGTCATCTGCATCACCAACGGTGCCATCATGTTTGCCGCCGACCTCCTGCGCCAGATTGATACCTACGTGCGCCTCGACTGTGTTCGCGTCTCCTCCTACAAGGACGAAGACCGCCCTGTAACCGAACCGGAAATTATTGACCAAATCCGCCTCGATCTCACCCAGCAGCACGTCCTGCTCATTGACGACATTCTCGACACCGGCCACACCCTCGCCAAAGTCACCCGCATTCTACGGGCGCAAAAGCCCGCGTCGCTTCACACCTGCGTGTTGCTCAGTAAAAAGCATCGCCGCCAGGTGCGCCTCAAGCCCGATTTCGTCGGCTTCACCATCCCCAACCATTTTGTGGTCGGCTATGGCCTCGATTTCGCCGAACGCTACCGCAATCTGCCCAGCATCGGCGTGCTCCTGCCCGAACTGCAAAATCCACCCAACTGGTGCACCGCCCGCACGGAGTAGGTTTCGGCCGCCGTTGCTCGGCCTTCAATTGGACCGACCCAGATACTCCGTGTAATCCTTGTTTGGCGGCGGCGTGACGCCCGGTACTGCCGCCTTCAGCAAATATCGTGCAGCGACCAGCGCCTGCCCAGGAGGTGAATCCGCCCCGAAGCGTGCCGCGCCGTCCTCCCATGCTTGCACGGCCTTCTGTCCGTCTCCGGTCTTCCACCACGCCACACCGGCGACCAACGCCAGCGTTGGGTCGCGCAATTCCAGCCCTTGGAGCAGCGGTAGTTGTTTGCGCCAGCCCTCTGCCGAATCCATCCCAGGCGCTCCCGCCAGCGCCAGATTGAAGTAACTTACGAGCGCAATGCGCCGCGCATCGGGGCGTTGCGCATCACGCGCCAGCACTTGTTCTGCCAAGGCATACGCCTGTGCATCCGCACCCGTTTCCGCGGCGGCGTTCGCACTGAGTAACTCATCTTGAATAAAGGTGGACTCATCCCGCGCGTCATAAAAATCCGTGAATGCCAGGAAACCCGCCGCCAGCATCAACGCCCCCGCCGCCAGCATCCGCCCGCGTTGCGCCCGCATTTCCCGCCAGCCCACCCACCCGCCCGCCGTCACGCACAGCAACGGCGCCAGCGGCAGGCGAAATCTTCCGCTCGCATAATACAGCAATACCCCCGCGCCGTAAGCGGCAAACACCAGCATTATACCCGCCAGCATCCGGCGCCGTTCGGTGCCCGCGTTTATGGCCGTAGGCAACATTCCCGCAGCCAATAGGAGCAACACTCCCCAGCTCAAATAATTCCAGCGCAGCCAGGGCGACTGCTGTTGGTGCCACGCGTAAGTCTTGTTGTTGTATTGGTCAAAATCGTTGAACAGATAGTAGGTTTTTCGGCCCATCAATTTAAGCCACGCTGTTGGGTTATCCGCAATCGCCGCCCAAGCCCGTGCGTGCCAATAGCCTTCCATTGCCGCTATTGCAAACGGTGGTGCCGACTGCGTTTCCCGCGCATAGAGTAGATCCGATTCTTTGCGTGTGGGATTTTCCCCGGGTGCGATATCCTCGAAATAAACCCGCTGTGCATAATACCGTCCGTTCGCCCCGCGCCGGTTCGCCGAGTAGAAATTATACGCCCCCTGCCACGGCAGCACACGAAACTCCCCCGCCCACGCCCATTGCACCAAGCCCACCGCCAGCAAGGGCACCGCCGCCCCCAGCCAGACGAGCGCATCCCTTTCCCCCGGTCGCCAGCGTCCCGCCAGCCACGCCCGCGCCAGCGGCGCCACCAGCATCACCGGCAAAAAATGCGGTCGCATCCCCACCGCCAAACCCAGCAACACCCCACCCAAAATCACCCCGCTGCGACTTTCTGCCCTCCGGCTTAACAACACCAATCCCCACAAAAACAACGTCATCGCCGGGGTGACATCCAGCACATCCACGGCATAGAACAACGCCACTGGATTCAATCCCCACAAAGCCGCGGCGAAAACCGCCGCCTGCCCGACCCTCGGACCTGCCCACAGGCGCGCCGCCAGCCGCGCCACCGCCAGCGTCGCCGCAAAATGGCACAACAGCCCGCCCACCGCTGCCAAAGCCGGCAGCCACGCCACTGGCCAGCCAAGCCACAACGGCAGCGCCAGCAACGCGGGGTAAAGCATCGCCCGGTAACACAACTCATGCGGCAACATGCCGCTGACAATCTGCTTGGCCAGTTCTAGATTCTCCCGTCCGTCCAGTTGCGGCGCCTGCCCCAGTGGTGTGCCCAGATACCATAGCAGATAACCCACCCCATACGCAAAAACCACGAGTGCCACCCACGCACCCGGCTGCCCTAGCCGGAACTTCGCGTCCACCGCGGTGTCCGCCCGGCCAACCGCGTCGGCTGCGATCTCATTCACCGGAAAAAACTGTATTTGACGATGCAGTAGAGCGCCCGGAAGCCATCGCGCCAGCCGATTTTTTTGCCCTCGGCATAACTTCGGCCAAAATACGAAACGCCGACCTCATACACCCGCACTTTTTTCCGCGCCACTCGCGCCGTGATCTCCGGCTCAAAACCAAACCGATCCTCCTCCAGTACAATGTCCAGCAACACCTCCCGCTTGAACGCCTTGTAGCAACACTCCATGTCCGTTAGATTCAAGTTCGTGCACATGTTCGAAAGCAGCGTCAGCATCTGGTTCGCGACCATGTGCCAGAACAAATGCACCCGGTGGGCCCCCCCTCCGATGAACCGTGACCCGAACACGACATCCGCCTGCCCGTCATAAATCGGCTGAATGAGGTGCGGTAACTCCGCGGGGTCGTATTCCAAGTCCGCATCCTGCACCACCACGATCTCCCCCTGCGCCGCCGCAAATCCCGCCCGCACCGCCGCCCCTTTGCCCTGGTTGTGCGGCTGCGCGATCAGCCGCACCCGTGCATCCGCCGCCGCCACCTCCGCCACCCGCTCACGCGTGGCATCGCTCGACCCGTCGTCCACGACCAACACCTCGCGCAGCTTCAACCCCGACCCCAGCACCCGACGCAGCAGCGTGGCCACGGTGCGCTCCTCGTTATAAACCGGCACGACGACGGATACTTGCATGGGATAAAGCTACACGCTGACAGCCAAGCCCTTAAAGCTTATTCTCAGCTACCTATACCTAAAACTTTTGCGAAACACCCGGAAAATTGCGTTGGTCCCACTCCCGGCTCAACCCTCCACCCTCGCAAACAATCCCTTCCGCCACCCCATTGTTTTTTTGACCGCAACCCTGCCCGCCTGCATCCTTTCGTCATGCGTTGCCCTCCCCTTGCGCTCATTCTCGCCCTTACCGCAGCCTGCCTGCTCCCGAGCTGCGCCACCACCCCCATGAAATATCCCGTCACCCGTGCCATCAGCCAGGTGGATAATTACAACGGTGTCGCCGTCGCCGATCCCTACCGCTGGCTCGAAGACGACAACTCGCCCGAAACCCTCGCCTGGGTGCAGGCGCAAAATAAAGTCACCTTCGACTTCCTCGACCGCATCCCCCAGCGCGACGCCATCCGTAACACCCTTACCCACCTATGGAACTACGAGCGTTACGGCGTGCCGTTCAAGCGTGGCGGCCGCTACTTCCTCGCTAAAAACGACGGCCTCCAAAACCAAAGTGTGCTCTACACGATGCCCGCGCTCGATGCCCCGCCCGTCGTCCTGCTCGACCCGAACAAGCTTTCCACCGACGGTACCGTCGCCCTCTCCGGCATGGCCGTCAGCCACGACGGCAACCTCCTCGCCTACGGCCTTTCCACCTCCGGTTCCGACTGGGAGGAATGGCATGTGCGCGATGTCGGCACCGGCCAGGATTTGAGCGATGTCGTCAAATGGGTGAAGTTTTCCGCCGCCTCCTGGACCAGGGACGGCAAGGGCTTCTTCTATAGCCGCTTTGACGCTCCCAGCGCCGCCACCCAACTCAGTTCCGTCAACAAATTCCAAAAACTCTACTACCACCTCCTCGGCACCCCGCAAGCGCAGGACCAGCTCATCTACCAGCGCGCCGATCACGACGACTGGGGCTTCGACGCCTCCGTCACCGAAGACGGCCATTACCTCATCGTCAACGTCTCCCAGGGCACTGATCCGCGCAACCGCGTCTTCTACCTCGATCTCACCCAACCGGGCTCCCCCGTGATCGAACTCCTCAACGACTTCGACGCCGCCTACAGCTTCATTGACAACGACGGCCCCGTCTTCTGGTTCCAAACCAATCTCGATGCCCCGCGCAGCCGCATCATCGCCGTGGACATCACCCATCCCCAGCGCGCCAACTGGCGCGAACTCGTCCCCCAGTCCGCCGACACCCTCGAAGACGTCGCCACGCTCAACAACTCCTTCGTCTGCTCCTACCTTAAGGACGCCCACAGCCAGGTTCGCCTATTCTCGCTCGACGGTAAACCGCTCGGTGAACTTCCGCTGCCGGGCCTCGGCACAGCCGGTGGCTTCACCGGCCACCGCGACGACACCGACACATTTTATTCCTACACCAGTTTCACCTTTCCCGGCACAATTTACCATTACGACCTCGCCACGGGCACAAACACCGTCTTCCGCCAGCCCAAGGTGGACTTCCACTCCGCCGATTTTGTCACCGAGCAGGTCTTTTACCCCAGCAAGGACGGTACCCGTATCCCCATGTTCATCACCCATAAAAAAGGCCTGAAACTCGATGGCAACAATCCCACTCTCCTCTACGGCTACGGTGGCTTCGACATCAACCTCACGCCCTTCTACAGCACCGCCAATGCCGTCTGGCTGGAAATGGGCGGCATCTACGCCATGCCCAACCTGCGCGGCGGCGGCGAATACGGCGAAGACTGGCACCAGGCCGGCATGAAGTTCCACAAGCAAAATGTCTTTGATGACTTTATCGCCGCCGCCGAGTGGCTCATCGCCCATCATTATACTTCGACTAAAAAACTCGCCATCCACGGCGCCAGCAACGGCGGTCTGCTCATCGGCGCCTGCCTCACCCAACGGCCCGATTTGTTTGGTGCCACCCTACCCGATGTCGGCGTCATGGACATGCTCCGCTTCAACCAGTTCACCATCGGCTGGGCCTGGATGAGCGACTACGGCTCGCCCCAAGTCCCTGGGGAATTCAAGGCCCTCTACGCCTACTCTCCTCTACATAACATCCACCCCGGCACCAAATACCCGCCCACTCTCATCACGACTGCCGACCACGACGACCGCGTCGTTCCCGCCCACAGCTTCAAGTTCGCCGCCACCCTCCAGGCCGCCCAGGCCGGCCCCGCCCCCATCCTCATCCGTATTGACACCAAAGCTGGCCACGGCGGCGGCAAACCCACCGCCAAACTCATCGCCGAAGACGCCGACCAGTGGGCCTTCCTCGTCAAGGAACTCGGAATGGAACTGCCGCCAAACTTTGGCCCCACTACATCTTCTCAATAATCGCCGTCCCGAACTCCGAGCACTTCACCTCCGTCGCCCCGTCCATCATGCGTGCGAAGTCGTAGGTCACCTTCTTGGCGCCAATCGCTCCGTTCAGGCCCTTGAGAATCAAGTCCGCCACTTCCGTCCAGCCGATGTAGCGGAACATCATTTCGCCGCTCAGCACGACCGAGCCGGGGTTCACCATGTCCTTGCCCGCGTATTTCGGCGCGGTGCCGTGCGTGGCCTCGAAAATCGCGTGGCCGGTGATGTAATTGATGTT
>CAZDAQ010000032.1:0-21227 GCA_964503425.1 uncultured Opitutales bacterium | reverse complement strand
ATGCATTTGCAATGCGCGTCGCGTTGATCACCCCCGACAAAAACCAGCCGGCCTTGCGCCGTCTGCAAGCCTTGGGCGTGCGCCCGCAGTTGCTGCCACCGGACAAAATTCAGTCGCTCGAGCGCGACACGACCGATCTGGTCTATCTGGTGCCCGATGCTTTGCTGGCGTCATCGAACTGGAGCGAGCACCGGGTGCGGCTGGCGCGCGCGAGCCGGTTCTACATCGTGTTTGGCGAGAGCCTCGACTCCCTGCACATCATGGCCGCCGCGCGTGACGGCGCGCACGACGTGCTGGATTTACAGGCCGATGCCGACGACCGCTGGCTCGACGCGCTGGAAAAGGCCGCCCACGCCCAGCAGCTTTGGTGGCAGCTTTACGGCGGGCAGGGGGGGGTGGATGAGCAAAAGCTCGTGGGCCGCTCGACGGCGATGAAGACTTTGCGCGAATCCGTGCAGCGGCTCGGGCCGACGAATGCCACCGTGCTCATCCTCGGTGAATCGGGCACCGGCAAGGAGCGCATCGCCGAGGCCTTGCACGCCGCCGCCGGGCAGGGCCCGTTCGTGCCGATCAATTGCGCCGCGCTCCCGCCGGACTTGCTGGAAAGCGAATTGTTCGGCGCGGAAAAGGGTGCATTCACCGGGGCGGATCGCACCAAGCCGGGGCTCGTCGAGGAAGCCGCCGGGGGGATGCTGTTCCTCGACGAGATCGGCGAGCTGCCGCTGGCGCTACAGCCCAAGCTGCTGCGGTTTTTGGAGTCGCGCATGGCCCGCCGCGTCGGCAGCACGAAGGAGTATCGCACCGACGTGCGCTTGGTTTCCGCGACCAACCGGGATTTGCGCCGCGACGCCGAGTCCGGGCGTTTCCGTCTCGATTTATTCTACCGCCTTTCGGAGATCATCTTCAACGCCCCGCCCTTGCGGCACCGGCCCGAGGATATTCCCGACCTGGCGCGGGTGTTCCTCACGCAGGCGGCGGAGCGCGTCGGCAAGAATTTCGAGAGCCTCGAGCCGGAACTGGTGTATAAATTCCAGCTCTACGACTGGCCGGGCAACGTGCGCGAACTCAAGCAGGTCATCGAGCGGATGGCGTTCCATTACGACGGCCCGGTGATGCGCGCCGCCTGGTGGGAGCTGCCGCCCACACGCGAGGCCCGCGCCGCCGCGGCGGTGGCGGCGCCCGCGGTGCATCCCGGCGGCATGGTCTCGAATTCGGCGGCGGCGGGTGCGGCGCCCGCGTATCCATTTTCTGGATACGGCGCGGGTGGCCTGCCGCCGAGCCGGCGGGGCAAGCTGGCGCTGGCGCGGCGCCTGTTGCAGGAAAACGCGGAGGACTTGTCGTGGGTGTCGGCACAGGTGGGTGTGCACCCGACGACGCTCTACCGCTGGCGCAAAGCGGGCAAGGTGTAGTCAGGACGTCGCGGCCAGCAACGCGGCGAGCACGACGCGGTCAAGTTTGCCGCGTTCGTCGAGCGGAAGACGTGCGGCGTGCATCCAGGTTTTGGGGATGGCGGCGGGTGGCAGGCGGTCGGCAAGGGCCGCGCGCAGTTCCTCCACAGGACGCGTAGCACCAGTATATAGAGCAACAACTCGTTGGCCCCATTCATCATCGGGCACGCCGGTGACTAACACATCCTCAAACAGGCCGGTGGCGCGCAGGACTTCCTCCACCACGCGCGGGTCCACCTTCTCGCCGCCGGTGATGATTAGACGGTCGCGTCTTCCGAGGAGGCGCAGGCGTCCGTGAAGATCGAGTTCGCCGTCGTCATCCGTGACGAATGGCCCGGCCTCGCGACGCGTAGGATAGTAGCCGAGGAAGAGCGAATCGGCCTCGACCCACACGCGACCGGGAGAGTTCGGCAGGCGCGGCTCACCGGCTTCATCGGCGATCCAAAGGCGCGCATGGGCAAGCGGCGCGACGGCGGGAGGCTCGCCGGCAAGGAACTCCGCGGGTGTTTGCGCGGCGACGACGGCGGCGGTCTCGGTCATTCCGTAAGCCAGGGCGATCGGCAGACGGTGTTCGTAGGCGCGCTTCAGGAGTCCGGGCGGAGGCGCCGCACCGCCGAGCAGAATGGCGCGGGTGGAGCGTAGCCACTCGACCAGCGCCGATTGGTCAAGTAGGCGAACCAGTTGCGTCGGCACGAGGGAGATGATGACCGATTTTGGAGCAATGGCGGGAGGCATGCCGCCTTCGAGGGTCTTCCAGTTTTCGAGCCACAATCGGCCGCTGGTTTCGAGCGCGCGCACCGCGGGCATCAGGCCGCTGACGTGCCAGGGCGGAAGCGTGCTGACGTGGGTGAACGGGCCGTCGCCGAAGAAGGTCTCAAGCGCGCGGGCGGCTGCCGCCAGCGTGCTCCAGTCATGAATGACCCAGCGCACGCGCCCGCCGCTGCCGCCGGTGGGAACGAGGATCGCGCCGCGCCAGGCTGCGGGGTCGTAGTTGCTTGGTGGACGCACGTCGGACCACGGAACTTCTGGCCCGAACCAGCGGCCGGGGCGAAGCTGGGCTGCCGCCTGGGTGCATTCGGCGGTGCTCCAGTGTGGACGTGCGAGGGCGGTAGGCAGGCCGCGGGCGATGGTGGCGAGTGCCGCGGCGAGGAAAGGCGCGGGCTGCGCCTCGGCCACGACTACTGGCCCCGTGTCCAGTGCGTCGGGCGACTCTATTACGTCGAGGCGTCGGCGGACGACTGCCAAGTGTTCGGCAAAGCCCAGTGCAGCCGGGCCGCCAAGCCAGGAGTCCGGTTGTGCGAGACGTGCGTGCAGTGCGGCTAGGCCGATGGGGGAAGGCGGTTCCATATTTCGGCAAAGTCGTTTGCGGTAAGTGGAGAGAATTTCAGGAACGGCGCGGGTGCATGTAGCGGGAGTTGCAGGCCATCGTCGGCGAAAGCCGCGAGCGTGCCGAACCCAAGTGCGCGCTCACCGGCGCGCGGGTCAGTGGCGGCGAGCCAGAGCGCGGAGTGCAGCCCGACACTGGTTTCAAACGCCGAGGAGTAAACGAGGTCCGCACGCCCGCGCCAGCGCAGGAATCCTGCGAGGTCGCCGAGCAAAGAGGGCTTGACGACCAGCGGACCGGGCCAGCGGGTGGCTCGACGCAATGCGGGCAGGCCGGAAACGCTTTCGTCCAAAGCAATGGGAACGCAAGCACTGGCGGCCACGCGGCGTTGTGCAGCCCAGGCGGCGGCGGAGCGTGCAGGTGGAAAGGGTTGTTCGAGAAACTCCACCATGCGGGCGTCGCGTCCGAGCGCGCGCAGGTGCGCCAGCCACGCGGCGAAATCGTGCGCGTTGAGGCCACCATTGGCATCGAGTCGCAGCTTTGCGCCGACGGGGAGCGCTTCGAGCAATTGATCGAACAGACGGAGTTCCGCGGCAACGGGCAACGTGGCAATCTTCCATTTGCAGACGCGGTAGCCGGAGGCTATTTGCCGCTTCAAGACGGCGCGTGCAGCGGCGCCTGCGGGCAACAGAGACGCCACGGGCAATGTGCGCGCGCGACATGGCGGCGTGAACGCGCCTGCGAGCATCGCTTGGGCGCAAGCCACGGCCCAGCGCAGGCAGGGGAGACGCGCGGGGATGCGTGCGATTTCGGCGAGGGTTACCTTGCTGCCAGCGCGGCGAAGCCATGCGGAGTCTGCGGCGGTGGTTTCCACGGTGAAGCCGGGAATGGGGGCGGCTTCGCCGTAGCCGTATCGGCCCTCGGCGTCGGTCAGCCGGACGATGACGCCTTCGCGCGCGGACCATTCTCCACGTGCCGTGATGTGGGACTGACGAAACTTCCGCCGGTAGGGGCGAAACTCGATCTGAAAGCGGGCGACACGTGAAACGGACATGGCACGGTGGACAAAGCCGGTCCACTCTTAGCCGCGAGGCACCCGCGCGGCAAGTATCTACGCCTGCGCCGCCAGTTCCTCCTCGGAGAGCCAGGTCACGGGTTCCGGCGAATGCGCCCCCTCCGTGGCAAGTGCATGGACTGCCACTGCCTCGGGATGCAGGGCGGCGGCGGCGAGGCGCGTGCAGAAATCTCGATAGGTGAGGACTTCGAAGCGGCCATCCTCGTGTTCTACGAGGGCGGTGAGTGATTCCACCCAGTCGCCGGAGTTAAGATAGTGGACGTCGCCAATCATTTTGTTTTCAGGGGTGTGGATGTGGCCGCAGATGACACCCTGGCAGCCTCGCTTGTGGGCAAACGTGCGAAGGTGTTCCTCGAAACGGCCAACGTGGCTGACTGCCTGTTTGACGCGGGCCTTGATCGCCTTGGAAATGGAATAGTATTCCTTGCCGCGCCAGGCGCGCCAGCGGTTGTAAAAGCGGTTAAGGCGCAGGAGCGTACGGTACCCGATGTCGCCGATGACGGCGAGAAAGCGCATATGGGTGGTGACCGCGTCAAAGGCATCGCCGTGCATCACCAGGTAGCGGCCGCGCGGACTGACGTGGATGTAGTCCTCGACGAAGTGGAGATTGTCCAAGTCCAGCGGGAGGTAATGGCGGAGGAAGTCGTCGTGGTTGCCGCGCAAGTAGATGACCTGGGCGTCGCGCTGTTGGGCGATTTTGAGCAGGCGGCGGACGCACTTGGTGTGTTCGCGGCTCCAGCGGTGGCCGCGTTTGATGGCCCAGGCGTCGATGATGTCGCCGTTGAGGATGAGCTTGGCGGCGCGGGCATGTTTGAGAAAGTGCGTCACTTCCTCTACTTTGCAGTCGGCGGTGCCGAGGTGGATATCGGACAGGATGATTGTGCGGTAACGGAGGACCGGTTTTTTCATTGCGTGTTTTGCGATGAAGGGATGCCGCCCGGGGCGGAAGGAAAGATAGCGTGGAAAATCATGGGAATCAAAGCGGAAGTGGGGCGCGCTCGCAGTATTTACCTTCCCGTAACACGGAGGCTGGCAGCAGATCGCCAACGGCTTCGGCAAAGCTGTCCACGATGCGGTCCCAGGAGAGGTCCAGCGCGGTGGCGCGGGCGGCAGCGCGAATGGCGGGCCAGTTGGCGCGGGCGGCGGCGGCGCGGACGGCGGCCTCATGAAAGGCGCCAGGTTCATCGTAAGCCGCAAGGAAACCATTTTCGCCGTCTCGCACATGGGTGCGCCCGGCGGCGTAATCGTAAGTCACCACAACGAGCCCGCTGGCCAGCGCCTCCGTGACAACGTTGCCAAAGGTCTCAGTAACGCTGGCGAAGAGAAACAAATCCCCCGAGGCGTAATGGCGGGCGAGGTCGTCGCCACGGCGGACACCGGCGAAGTGGATTTCCGGATACTTGTGTTCCAGTTCACGTCGGCTGGGCCCATCGCCCACCAGGACGAGGCGCAGGCCCGGCAACGCGGAGCGTAGGGCCGTCCAAGCGGCAACCACCAGCGCGAGGTTCTTTTCGGGCGCAAGGCGACCAACATAGAGGGCGACGGGAGTCTCCGGCGCCGCGCCCCAGGAAGCGCGGAGGGTTTCGTCACGACGCCGTGGATCGAAGAGGGAGGTGTCCACGCCGCGGCCCAGCAGGCGGACGTTACGCAGGCCGGCAGCGGCCAGGGTGTCCACGACATCGGCGGAGGGCGCGAAGGTGCAGCGGGTAAGGTTGTGCAGGTGGCGCAGGTAGGCGAAGCCGGCCTGGCGGATGAAACCGACGCCGTAGTGGCGGCTGTAGGCGTGAAAGTTGGTGTGGAAACCGGAGGTGACAGGCAGGCCAAGTGAGCGTGCCGCATGGACGGCGGCGAACCCGAGCGGCCCTTCGGTGGCGACGTGCACAAGGTCGGGCGGCGCCGTACGCCAGCGGCTTTTCAAACGTGCATAGACCGGAAGGCCGATTTTCAATTCCGGGTAGCCGGGCAGCGGCACGCCGGGTACGAGCATTTCGGAAAACGGACCGGCGGCGGGACAATCGGCTTTGGACTGGCGGGGGCGGACAACTTCGACGGAGTGGCCGCGGGTGGAGAGACCGGTGACGAGCCGGTGCAGCGTCATGGCCACACCGTTGATTTCTGGCGGAAAAGTTTCGGTAACGAGGGTGAGTTTCACCAAGGGGCGCTCACCGAGAGGTTGCTCCGGCGCTGCGCCGGGTCTATTTCAAACACGCTTGCCGGGAGGCGTGCAACACCGGCAATGTTACTTTTTGGCAACAGTCACGCACGGCCAAATCCGAAATTTCACCCAACATGTCCAACACGCTCCACCTTTTGACCGGCCCGACGGGCGTGGGCAAATCCGCGCTGGCAATGGCATGGGCGCGGGCGCACGGGGCGGAGATTCTGTCGTGCGACGCGCTGCAAGTTTACCGCGGCATGGACATCGGCACGGCAAAACCCGATAGGGTAGAGCGGGCGGAGGTGCCGCATCATGGCTTGGATTTGTGCGACCCGGCGCAGCCATATTCGGTGGTGGCCTACCGCGATTACGCAGCGCGGGTGGTGGCGGAGATACAGGCCCGCGGGCGCGCGGTGCTGGTGGCGGGCGGGAGCGGGTTTTATCTAAAATGCTTTTTTGCGCCGGTAGCAGATGATATTTTCATTCCCGAGAGCATAGAGGTGGAAGTGCGGGCATTGGAGAAATCCGGCGGATTGCCCGCACTGGTCGCGCGGTTGCAGGCAGCCAGCCCGGCGGGAACGGGCGCGGTGGACTTGCGGAACCCGCGGCGGGTGGCACGGGCGTTGGTGCGCTGCCTAGCCAGTGGACGAAGCGTGCCCGAACTGGCGGCGGCCTTTGCGCGCAGCGGCACACCCTTTGATTTGTTTGAAAAATGTCTGGTGCGCCTTGAACGTGAGCCGGAGGATCTGCTTGAACACATCCGCACGCGCACACGGCATATGCTGGCAAGGGGCCTTGTGGACGAAGTGCGGAAACTGGCCGGCGTGCTGCGCGCGAACCCGGCGGCAGGCGCGGCCATCGGCTACCGCGAGACGCTGGCGTGGCTTGATGCGGGCGCGAAAGCGCCGCTGGCGGAGTTGCAAGAGCGCATTGTCCTGCACACCATGCAACTGGTGAGGAAGCAGCGCACGTGGTTTCGCACGCAGTTGCCGGAACATCAGACTATCAACTTGACTGAAGGCCCGATGACCGACGGGAGTGCGCTGTTCGCCTAGGATTGCGGTTTACAGTTAGCGGTTTCCGGTTATCGCTGGGTTGGCGGTTGGGCTGCGCCATTGCGCGGTCCGCCGCGCATCACCCACTGGATTATGCCTGTTGCCGGCCATTTCGAACTGTTGGCGTCCGACAGCCAAAGCGCCGCGCGGCGCGGGCGGCTGCGCACGGCCCATGGCTTGGTGGAGACACCGGCGTTCATGCCGGTGGGCACGCAGGGCACGGTGAAGGCGGTGACCCCCGCGCAACTGCGAGAAGCGGGCGCGCAAATCATTCTCGGCAACACCTACCACCTGAATCTGCGCCCCGGGCCGGAACTGATTCGCGAACTGGGCGGCCTGCATGCGTTCATGGCGTGGGACCGGCCGATTTTGACGGACAGCGGCGGCTTCCAGGTGTTTAGCCTGACCAAGCTGCGAAAAATCACAGACGAAGGCGTGACGTTTCGTTCGCACCTTGACGGGGCGGAGGTTTTTCTCGGGCCGCGCAAATGCATGGAGATCCAGGCGGCACTCGGCACAGACATCGCGATGGTGCTCGACGAATGTCCGCCGTGGCCCGCCAAGGCGGCGGATGTGCGCCAGGCCGTTGCGCGTACACTGCGCTGGGCGAAGGCCTGCCGCGAGGCATGGCACGATCTGGAGCAGCCGGAAAAGGGCCGGCATCTTTTCGGCATCGTGCAGGGCTCTAATCTACCGGATTTGCGCCGCGAATGCGCGGAGGCGTTGTCGGCACTGGATTTTCCCGGCTATGCCATTGGCGGGGTGAGTGTCGGCGAGCCGGAGGCGGAGATGCTCGCGGCGGTGCAGGCGAGCGCGCCACATTTGCCGCAGGATAAGCCACGCTATGTGATGGGCGTGGGCACGCCACCGCAATTACTGAAGATGATCGGGCTGGGCGCCGACATGTTTGATTGTGTGCTGCCCACGCGGCTTGCGCGGCACGGCTGCGCGTTCACGCCGGAGGGGCCGATGAATTTAAAGAACGCGAAATTCGCCCGCGACCCGCAGCCGCTGGTCGAAGGTCTCGACAATTACACCTGTCGTCATTTCACGCGGGCCTACCTGCGCCATTTGACAATGTGCAACGAAATGCTCGGTGGCACGCTGCTGAGCATCCACAACCTGCATTTCTACCTGGACCTGATGACGCAGGCACGGGCGCGGTTGGATGCGGGTGATTTCACGCCATGGGCACGAGCCTGGTGCGAGCGGTATGAGGCCGGCGCGCGCGAGGTGGAGGCGGTGCCGGCGGAGCCGGGGGAATAGATTTGTACGGTGTCCTCAATCGGAGAAATCTTTGCGCCACGTCTTGATGTATATTTGTGGGTCTACGCCCTGGGCGCGGAGGGTGGCGAGGCTGAGGGCATCGTGGCGCTTAGCGAGGCGGCGGCCATTTTCATCAAGCAGCAGAGGAGCATGGCACCAGGCAGGAGGTGTCCAGCCGAGGGAGCGGTAGAGGAGCAACTGGCGCGCGGTGCTTTTGAGCAGGTCGGCGCCGCGCACGATTTCGGTGATGGCCATGGCGTGGTCGTCAGCAACAACCGCGAGTTCATAAGCGGGCACGTCGTCACGCCGCCAGACGAGGAAGTCGCCGAAGTCGCGACCGGCGGTAAATGATTGCGGGCCGTGGAGGGCATCGTGAAAGGAAATTACTTCACCATTGGGGACACGGAAACGCCAGTTGGTATTGAGCGCCGCGGGTGCGGTAGCTTCACGGCCCGTGCCGGGTGGCGGACGCCAGGCGGGCGGGTAGAGGGGGTCGGCGTCTTCATCTTCTGCATGCGGTGCTTGCGAGGCGCGGGCGACATCGGCGCGGGAGCGGGTACAGGGGTAGATGTGGCCGCCATCGAGCAATTGGCGCCAGATGGATAAATAAACATCGCGGCGGCAGCTTTGCTCGTAGGGAACGTACGGGCCGCCGACATCGGGACCTTCGTCCCAATGCAGGCCCAGCCAGCGCAGGTCATCAAGCGCGGCGGCGGCGAATTCCGGTCGGCAGCGGGCGGTGTCGAGGTCTTCCATGCGCAAGATGAGCTTCGCACCGGGACCGGCAGCGTGGGCCCGAGATGCAGCGAGCCAGAACGTGCGGGCATGGCCGAGATGCAGCCGCCCGGTGGGCGTGGGAGCGAGGCGACCGCGATAGGGCACGGGGAAAACGATAAACGACAAAGGATAAATGCTAAATGAGAAAGTGGGTTAATTCGGTTGCCGTCGCGAAGCAGACGGCAGGGATGAATTTATGCTAGTTTAGTGTTTCACGGGTAGCCCATGGCCAGGGCTGGTTCGTCCTTGCAAAGCGGCGGCGAATTGCAACAATGACTCCTTTTACCACGCACGCAGGGCATGCCCCGGCTCCGCTACGCGTCACGTTTTTCCATGGGTGGTCTCTGGTCATCGTTGCCGTATTTCCTCGCGGGGGTGTGCATCACGCTGTTTTTCGGCTGGATGTTTTCGCGCTGGTGGGCGCGCGGTTTGCGGGACAAGGCGGACAGCACGTTGGCGCTGGCGCGCAAGGAAGGCGAGATCCAGGCGCGCGATTTGCGGGCGCAGGCGGAACAGGAAATCGCCAAGTTACGCGCGGCCTGGCAGGAGGAGCAGCAGCGTGCCGAGACAGAGTTCGCCGAGACGCGCGCGCGCGTCGAGGGCCGAGCGGACGAGCTGGGGCGTCTGGAATCCTTTTTCAACGGCCGGCGCGGCGAGATCGAGGCGCTGCGGGACCAACTGGAGCGGCAGACGCAGCTTTACCGCACGCGATTGCGCCAGGTGGCCACGCTGGACGAGGCGGATTTGCGCGCGGCGCTCCGCGAGGAGGTGCGCAAGGAATGCGAAGCCGAGCTGCACGATTTGCGCAACGATCTGCGGGGCCGCGCGGAAACGGAATTAAAGGACGAGGGCCGGCGCATCCTGATTGATTCGCTGCAGCGGCTGACCTCGACGGTGCCGGCGGAAATCGGGGCGGCGCTGGTGCGGTTGCCCGGCGAGGAAATGAAGGGCCGCATCATCGGGCGCGAGGGCCGCAACATCAAAGCGTTCGAGTCGGCGACGGGCGTGACGCTGATGATAGACGAGACGCCGGACGCGGTGCTGGTGTCGAGCTTCGACCCGGTGCGCCGCGAAGTGGCGCGGCTGGCACTGGAGCGGCTGGTGGCCGACGGGCGCATCCACCCGGCGAGCATTGAGGAAACGGTGCTCAAGGCGGATGCGGAAGTCCGCGACAGTGTCGCCACGCTCGGCGAAAAAGCGGTGCTGCGGCTCCGGCTCAATCGCGTGCACCCGGAAGTGGTGACGCTGCTGGGCAAGCTGCATTTTCGCCTGTCGAACAACCAGAATACGTTGGACCATTCGGTGGAGGTGGCCTTCATTTGCTCGCTGCTGGCGGCGGAACTGGGGCTCGACCCCGAGCCCGCGAAGCGCGCCGGGCTGTTCCATGACTTGGGCAAGGCGATGGACCGCGAGGTCGAGGGCAGTCATGCGGTCGCCGCCGCGAACCTGCTGCGCACCCACGGTGAAGACACTCGGGTGGTCAACGCCGTGGCGGCGCACCACCAGGAAGTGCCCCCCGAGAGCGTATATGCGCCACTGCTGATTATTGCGGACGCCCTTTCCGCAGCGCGACCCGGGGCGCGGTCGGAATCCATTGAAGGTTACTTGCAGCGCGTGCGGGCGCTGGAGGACGTGGCCCGCGCGTTTCCCGGCGTGACGGAGGCTTATGCCGTGCAGGCGGGGCGGGAAGTGCGCGTGATTGTCGCGCCGGAGCGCATCACTGACATGGAGGCGCGGCAGCTCGCGCAGGATTTGCGCCGGCGCATCGAAGACGAGTTGCAATATCCCGGTTCGATCAAAATCACGGTGATCCGAGAAGCGCGCTACAGCGAAGTGGCGAAGTAGGACCGAAGGCCAATCATGTATCCAAAATACGGATACACGGGAAGCTTCTGTATCCAAGATACAACTACCGCGGGCGCGCAGGGTGGAGCGACCCTGCTTCAGCTCCGATTTCGGCGGAAAAAAATCGACGAATCCAAATATTTTTGGCCGATTTTTGAAAAAAACTTTTTCACAAGTTATGCACAATGGAGGTTATGCACGCTGGTGAATAGTTGGGTGAATGAGGTTATTCACCAAATGTTACGGTGTAAAATGCTGGTTACGGGAAGGTTGCGGAGTTGTTCACCACCGTCACAAAACCTTGTCATAATTCTTTCACAAGTTGTTGTTGGGCAAAATATTTTTGCGCCGACCCCCTTGTATTAAAACAAGGATTCTGCGATAATGCCCGCACGGTTCTTTGAGAGAACAGAGTGCGCCGCGCGGCGGGCTCCCTGCGAGGGGAGGACGTTCGTGGAAGCGCTCTGGGATAATCCCGGGTAACCGGGGAAAGGTCGGGGTTAACTGGTAGCCCCGACCCCTTGCGGCAGCCTCCGTCTTCGGGCGGACCAGCGCGCGAGGCATGTTTCACCCCTCCCGCCCCAGGGAGTCGCATCCTTGGGGTTAAACGCGACAAAAGGGAGGTGGCGGCGAGGCACGCAAGCGAATGCGCGGCCAAGCTGAGTTAGGATTGCGGCGGGTTCGCCGCCGCAGTCAGCACATGGTGACCCCCAGGTTGGGTCAAATTGACTACCATGCATACCGGTCTGCCGGACACGGAGGCGCGAGGGCACCTCGCGGGAAGGCTTCTTCTGAAGAAGGAGCGCGAAAACTTCCGGGCCAGGCGGGAGGCGCGACGGTTCCAGAAACGGGAGCCGCCCGGCCTTTTGTAGCCGTGGGCGCGAAAAACGCGTCGGCGGCCTGCACCAGAAAAAGTCAGTTGAGGGTTAAGAGGCAAGACCCGTACCATCAGGCCAACGCTTCGGGGGTAGTTCCCGGGGGCCGACCTGATGGACGACGGTGACGAGGCCGGGTCGCAGCGGTCTCATCACCTTGTGCGGCGGCGAGGCTCCGGCAGGAGCTGTCCGAACCGCGCTGAAAGGCCTCACCCAACAATCGTCGGGAGCAATTCCGGCGGCGGTCCTGCCAAGAGACCGAAACCTCCGCGTTGCCGCGGGGACTGGCGTCGGGGAGCCGGCCGCCCACCTTGTGTGGTGCGCCCAAGGTCCGGTGAATGGGAAAGAGCGTGTGGCGAGCGCCCACCCCCTTATTTGGGCCCCGGAGGTCGCAAGACTTCCGGGGCCTTTATATTTTTCGGAAACGGGCAGCGAGCCAGCAGACGGTTTGGCTAAAATAGTGACAGGGAAGTTATAGCCGCGTGCCTGGCAGATACATCCAAGGTGGCAGCGCTTGGCTCGTGACTGGCCTTCCTCCAGGTAAATAGCCGATAGAACTGCTGGTTGTAGTACCTGCGGAGTTCGTGGCGCGGAGTTGGAATTCTCCGAAATCATCCGGTTTAGGATTAATCAGGTTGAGGCTGGCGGTGGTGGCGCCAGTGACGGTGGCGGAGTCCTTAAGTGGAGTGCGATAGCGAAGCCATTGATAGATAGGCGTAGGGATGCCAGCCGCAGTGGCTGCGAAGGTATAATTGCCCTCGAGACGGTGGAATTTTGTCTCCGTGAGAAAGATTGGAGCCATGGCGGGCGTCCAGCCGCCGAGGACAAAGGCAGGATCGCGGTAATTGGCGATGGTGGCCGCGTCGGCGGGGAGCGTGAGTTGCATGGAAAACGGTGCGCGCTGGCTGACGTCTGCCGGCTGGTGTTCGGTAATAGTGGTGCTGTTGTATTCCCAAAAGTGGACGTCAGGGGCGGACGTGGAGTTGTCGAGCTTCCAAGCAGCGGGGCTGATGTTGGCACCGAGCGTGCAATCAATCAGGACGACTTCGCTGTTGGGATACCTTGTTGGGTCAATGCGGGAGAGAAAAGCTCCGGAGGATTTCGGCGTGCCGTCGAAGAGGCAATCAACATAGACGTAGCCGTGATTAGCGGCGGTGTTGCGGATTTGGGTATAGTAGCCCTTGTTCAAGGCCTGAAGGGTGCAGTTTTGAAAAAAGACGGGTCCGCGGCCCCACATAAAGTCCACGTCGCCTTCGATATAGGAGTCGGAGACATAGGCGGAGTCGTTAATTTGCAGCGTGTCCTGCAGACTGAAGAGGTTGACTTGGGTGACGATGTTGCGGCCGCCGCTGAGGATAAGGGCCTCGGCTTGGGAGCCGCCCTTGGGCGTGGTGTTTTTGAGCGTGAGGTTGACGATTTTAATATCGGTGACGTGATTGCCCATGAAGGAAGAGCGGTAGTAGAAATGTGGCCCGGGGCCTTCATTGGCGCCGGGCTGGCTGTTGAATTTTTCATTATTGGCGTAGCCGATGACAGTGCGCTCGCGGTCGGCGCCGAGGAGCGTGAGGTTGGATTTGTCGGCGAAGTAAACAATTTCGGTATAATTACCGGGTTCTATATTGATGGTGACGGGCTTGGTGTTGTGTGCGGGAATGAAATCCAGCGCGCCCTGAACGGTGGCGAAATCACCTTTACCATTGGCGGCCACATCCAGGCTGGGGGAGTCGGCGCCGGGTGCAGCATCCTTGGTGGAAAAGACCCAGCTTGTGGTGCCGTTAAACCCGGCGAACGGCCCGGCGCCGTCGAACAGCACGCCGGGATCAATTTGCACGTAATAGGTCTTGTGGTAATCGAGAACGTGATGGTGCGGGTAGATGATGGCGACATGGCCGCTAATAATGACGGGATAGCAGTGAAAGCCTTGCGCGCCGCCGATGGTGTAGCTTTGCGCGGCGGCCGAGGCGGCGATTTGCGCGGAGGTCGCACGACCGCCGTTGGTTTCGGCGGAACTAGCCGCATAAGGCGGCACGGTGACGTCCACGGTGTCCACGAGGCGGTTGTCGGCGTCGTCGTAAATGCGAACTTGGCCGACGATGCCAAGAGCGGGCGTGGAGGGAAAAGTCAGTTTCAGCAGGGTATCCGGGCAGACGCCTTGGGTATGATTGGCGGGAAACAGGGTGGGCGGATCGGCAGTGGCGGTGGCCAGCGCGAAGAGCGAGACCGCAAGCTGCGGAAGGGTGTGGCGAAGGGCAAACATGGAGTTTTGGGAGGTTGGCGCGATGGGAGTGATTCGTCAACCCGGAGGGTGGGCAGTCGCTGGTTGATTCCTGCGCTTGCTCAAGGGGCGGTTTTGCGCTTTTTGAGCTTGGTCTTCGACGCCACTTTTTATGTCCGTACCTCCCGCCATGGACGATTCCTCCGCCAAAGTCCCGCCCAGCCGCCCGGTGATTCTTTCCTGCGCGCAGCCCACGGGCGCGCTGCATCTGGGCAACTACCTTGGTGCGGTGCTGAACTGGAGCCGGATGCAGGACAGCTACGAATGCTATTTTGGGCTGGTCGACCAACATGCGATCACCGTGCCGCTGGAACCGGCCAAGCTGCGGGCGGGGACACTGGATCTCCTGGCGTGGTATCTGGCGTGCGGGCTGGATCCGGCGCGCGCGCATATCTTTGTGCAGTCGCACATTATTGGACACACGGAGTTGGCGTGGGTGCTCGGCTGCTTGTGTCCGCTGGGCCAGCTCGAGCGTATGACGCAGTTCAAGGACAAGTCCGCCAAGCAGGAGAGTATCGGCGCGGGATTGTTGTTTTACCCGGTGCTCATGGCGGCGGACATCTTGCTGTATAACGCGGACGCCGTGCCGGTGGGCGAGGACCAGAAGCAGCATCTAGAGCTGGCGCGGGATTTGGCGGAGAAATTCAACCGGATCTATTCCGACACATTCAAGGTGCCGGAGCCATATATGGCCAAGACAGGGGCGAGAGTCGCGTCGCTCTCGAATCCGGAGAAGAAGATGTCGAAATCCGACGAGGATACCGCGGGGACGCTGTATTTGAGCGATCCACCGAATATCTTGCGAAAGAAAATCATGTCGGCGGTGACGGACTCCGGCAGCGAGGTGACGACGCGCGAGGACAAGCCGGGCGTGGCGAATCTACTGAGCATTCTCAGTGCCGTGACCGGCCGCGAGGTGAAGGAATGCGAGGCACAGTTTGCCGGGCAAGGTTATGGAACGTTCAAGGCGGCGGTGGCGGATGCCGTCATCTCCACGCTCGAACCAGTCCAGCAAAAGCATGCCGAGCTGATGAAGAACAAGGATCACTTGCTGGAAGTGCTGAAGGCTGGCAACGAAGCGGCGCAAAAGACCGCCTATAAAACACTCAGCAAAGTATATCGCAAAGTGGGATTCCTGGAGCGACCGCGGTAGGTTTGCCGAAGTCAGACGGCGGTGGCATACGCCAGCAGCCCGCCGATGTGTCCGGCGATGATGCCTGCGAGCAAATCGGTGTAGTAGGACTGGGCAAAGTCCACATTGTCGGCGCCGAACTGGGCATCGAGCTCTGTGCGGCGGGCGGCAATTTTTTGCAGGAAGGCGGTATACCAGCGTTGGAAATCACGCGTGAGGTCCTGGGTGGAATCAAGGCGCCATCCGCCAGCAGCCAACTCCGCAGGCAACGCCGTTAGCCGGAGAGGATGCCAGTAGTGGAAGCGGGTGGCGCCGGGAGGTGATGAAGCGAAGCGGCCATCGGCATCGGTATAATCGAGAATCGCGAGGCGGGCACCGTCACGCGCCAGCGAGCGCAGGGCGCGCAGAGCGGCGGGCTGATCCGGAAAGGCGTAATACGATGAAAGCATAAAAATGACATCGAAGCCCTCCGGCTGGAGCGGTCCGAGCACAGCGGGCGCAGCGAGCACATCGCAACCACGCAACTGCAGTTCGGGATGGGCCGCTTGAGCAGCGGCGACGGATTCCGCGTCGAGATCAAAGCCGGTAACCCGGCCCCAACCGTGTTGCTGAGCATATACGGCCGTTCCGGCGCGGCCGCAGCCGGCATCCAAAACAGCCTGAGCAGGCAAACGCGGCAGCCCGGACCAGAGGCGTTCGATGCATTCCTCCTCCCCGGGGTGGGCGTAATCGCCGCCGCGGATGGCGGCGAGGATGGCTTTGCCCAAGGGGGAATTCATTTTCAGCGAAGCCATGGCTGGAGGTGTAAGCGGAAGCAGAACAGAGCGCACGATCAAACCGGCGGCAGGCGGCAGACGTAAGCAAGCGAGGTTTGGGAAAAAGCCGCTTGACTTCTTAACTTTGTATGGCAAAGTATAGAGAGGAAACGATACCCGATGCGCGCGATTCTTCCACTGACTTTGCCCGAGAATCTTCCCTGGACGATTTCCGTAATGGAAACTCCTCTCGCTGCACCAGAGGGTTGGGCGCGGGCCCGGGCAATGGCCAGGGAGGAACCGGCGATACCTTCGGCGCTGGTGCAACCGCTCGGGGTGCTGTTCGAGGCCGGAGAAGCGCCGGGGGCGTCGGAAAATTTTCTCACTGGATTGCACGCGGAACGGGTGCTGGGCGCCCGGGAATTGCCGGAGGCGGGAAAGCGCCGCGCGCGGCTGGCGTGGGTGGGGGTGGCGCTGCGGCAAGGTTCGCAGCGGTTGTTTGCCGAATTGCGCGGGGGTTGTTGGATGCGCGGGTTTCCCGCAGTGGGGCGGGCGCGGGAACTGTTGCGGGCGGCGGGACTGGCGGATGCCGCGAGCCTGGGGGCGGCGTTGCGTGAGGCGGGGATGGCCGGGGCACTGGGGGCGACGTTGTATTTCAATTTTCACTATGGCCCGGCGGCACGCGGCGGGGAGCGGGTGTATGTGCTCGATGCGGACGAGCGCTGCCTGCACGGCTTTGCCCTGGGCCAGGTGGCGGAGAACGCCGTGCTCCGGGCTTGCGCTGGAAATCTTTAAGGATAGAATATGCCCAGATATTTTTCCATGAAGACTCCCCTTCACGAAGCCCTGCGGCAGGTGCGCGATTTGCAGGCCGCCATTTTGGAGAAGCAGCGTTTCAAGGGGTATTCGGGGCGGGCAAGGGCGCTGGCGGGTTGCGGTGCGCTGACGGCGGCGTTGCTGCTGCACTCGCCCTTCATTCCGGCGACGCCGTTGGCGCATCTGGTGACGTGGACGCTGGTGTTTCTGCTGGGCGTAGCGTTGAACTACGGGGCGCTCATCTATTGGTTCCTGCACGATCCGGATGTGGGGCGCGACGTGCGCAGGCTGCGGCCAACGCTCGAGGTTATGCCCGTGCTGGTGGCGGGGGGCATCCTGACGCTGGCGCTGGTGAATCATGAGGAATACAACCTGTTGTTCGGGACGTGGATGGTGATGTTCGGGCTGACGAATTTCACCGGGCGGCAGGTGCTGCCGCGCGGGCTGGCATGGGTGGGTTTGTTTTATTTGGCGTGCGGGGCGGGGTTGCTGCTGGTGTGGCCGAATTTGTCGTTCACGGAAAATTCGTTGGTGATGGGCGGGGTGTTTTTCCTCGGGGAGTTTTTTGGCGGGCTGGTGTTGCACTATGACGAGAAACCCATGCCCTCTCTGCGCGCGTTTTTCGGCCTGCCCGGCGGCGCGCCCACGCCGAAGAGCGAAGACCTGTCCATTTAACTTCCGCCATGTCCACCCCCGCCGACAATCCCTTTGCCGCCTTGCAGCGCGTGTTGCACGAGCCGCACCGGCTGGCGCTGGTGTCGGCACTGGCGGCGGCGGTGGACGGGTTGTCGTTCAATGAATTGAAGGAGACGTGCGACCTGACGGACGGCAATTTGAACCGGCACCTGAAGGCGCTGGAGGACGAGGGCATCATCGCGCAGCGGAAGTCCGCCGAATCGGGCAAAGGCCGACCGCGCACGACGGTGACGCTCACGCCGTCCGGCCGGAAGCGGTTTGTGAAATACCTGGAGACGCTGGAGGAAGTGCTCATGCAGGCGGCGGCGTCCGTGGGCGCGGAAACGGGTCGGCGCGCGCCCGGCGGCTTGTTTGTCATCCCGAGGCCCAGCCGGGCGTAGGGCCGCTATTTTGCGGTCTTGGTGGCGGACGGGTCTTCGGAGAGGCCGAGGTGGTCGAGCTTGGGGGCGATGACAAACTGGCAGTAACCGGCCTGGGAGTTTTTATTGAAATAATCCTGGTGGTAGGCTTCGGCGGAGTAGAACGGGCCGGCGGGGACGATTTCGGTAACGATGGGCTTGCTGAAATCCTTTTGCGCGGCGGCCAGGGACTTGAGCGCGGCGGCGTGCTGGGCCTCGTCGTAATAGAAAATAGCGGAGCGGTATTGGGTGCCTTCGTCAGCGCCCTGGCGGTTGAGGGAGGTGGGGTCGTGAAGGCGCCAGAACCATTGCAGGAGCTGGTCGTAGGAAATGACCTTGGGGTCGAACTTGACCTCGACGACTTCGGCGTGGCCGGTGAGGCCGGTGCAGACATCGTCGTAAGACGGGTTTTTGGTGGTGCCACCCATGAAGCCGGCGGTGACCTGGCGGACGCCATCCACGCGTTGCAACACGGCCTCGGTGCACCAGAAGCAGCCCGCGCCGAAGGTGGCGGTGGAGAGGGCGGTGTCCGGAGTGGGCGGGCCGGAGGGCGCGGCGGCGGGTTTTGGCGGCGCGGCGGGAGTCGGGTTGATGGTGGCGGCCATGGCGAGAATTGCGAGAATGAGGAATGCGCCGACAAACCACATCAGCTTATTACTCTGGCGCGGAAGAGGAGGCGTTATCGGCGGGTCGGAAAACTGCATAGGGCGGGGGGAAGGTTAGCGGCGCATCCAATTGGACAGCGAGAGCATGGGGAAAGTTTCCCGGTGGAGTGGGTTAGGCGCCGGGCGGCGCGGGCGTCTCGATGACCTGGAGGGGGATGCGGGCGATAATCTGCTCGTCCATGTGGACGTCGAAGGAATAGAGGGACGGTTTTTCGAGCGGAAGGCCCTGAAGGTTGATGACGAAGTTGCGGGAGACGAAGGCGGATTTGTCCGGGATTTCGGCGACCTTGACTTCGAAGCGCGGCTCGCCCTCGGAGGGGAGGACGTCGTGGCCGTCGGAATCAATGAAGGCGATGCGGAAGCGGTGAGTGCCTTCGTCCGCGCCCGTGCGGAAGACGATGCGGAGGGCGAGGGCGCAGTGCGGATGCACGGCGGGGAAGCGGTGGGCGAAGATGGTGTCGAAGGTGCCGAGGAGGCAGAGCTTGCCGCCGTAGTCGGCGGCGCTGTCGCAAATGACGGCGGTGAGGATTTCCATAAAAGAGAAAGTGGGTGGGATTAAGTGACGGGGACTGGGCCCAGCCATAAGGAAATTGGCGGCGCAGGGCAAGCGTTCAAGCGGGCGGGTTTTCGGGAGGTTCGGCGCGGGTGGGGGGCGGGGTGGTGAGGAGGGAGACGCGGAGGCCGGGGAGGAATTCGGAAAAGTCCTGGGTGGGGGGGGTGTTGCGGAGGGCTTGCTGGGTCATGCCCATCTTGGCGTCAAAGTTGTCCACCATGGCGACGAAGACGGCTTCGGGGGTGGCGGCAAGAGTGGCGGCACCCCATTCGAGTTCGCCCTGATGGCTGAGGATGATGTGTTCGAGGCGTTCGAGAAGGGTGGCGTCGAGGCGGGGTTTGATTTTCATGGCGGCCTGGCGGACGAGGCGGTAGCCGAGGACGACGTGGCCCTGCAGGATGCCGGTGCGGCTTTTGGCGGGGGCGGTGTCGCCCTCGTATTCGAGGGCTTTGCCGACATCGTGCAGGAGGACGCCAGTGAGGACGAGGCTGGGGTCCACTTCCGGATAAAGCGGCAGGAGGGCGCGGGCGGCGCGGGTGACGTGAACAGTGTGTTCGAGCAGGCCGTGGCGGTAGGCGTGGTGCATCGCGACGGCGGCGGGGGCGGTGCGAAAGCGGTCGCCGAGGTCTTCAAACACCTGGCGGGCGGTGGCGCGGAGGCCCTCGTGGGGGATGGAGTCAACAAAGCCCGTGAGTTCGGCGGCGAGGGCGGCGGGATCTTCGGGGGAGCTTTCGACGAGTTTGGAGAGCCAGTTGCCGCCGGCGATTTCCTCGGGGCCGAGGGGGGCGACGGAAGTGAGCTTGGGGCTGAACTTGCCCTGATAGCGCTCGGTGACGCCCTCGACGCGGACGATCGCGCCGGAGGTTTGCCCGGTGAAAAAGGCATACGCGGCGCTGTCGTTGAAGCAAGTGGTGCTGAAGGAGCCGGTGCGGTCGCCCAGTTCGGTGACAAAAAATTCGTTGCCGTTTTTGGCGCGGCGGGAATTGCCGCGCAGGAAGAGGAAGACGCCGGAGAAGGGGCGCGGCTCGTCCGGCGGGGAGGCCTTGAGCTCCGCGACGGATTCGAGGCGGGGCGGGGTGGCGGGGGCGCGGGGCATGGGGGGAATTAAGAATTAAAAATTAAAAATGCAAAAGAATGGAAAACAGAAAAGTCTTTAGAACACAATTCAGGCGAATTTTTTGACGAGGTTGATAAAGTCGCGGAAGCGGGGATGGGTGGCGTCGCGGAGAATGCTGTAAAAGATGGTTTCAGAAGGCAAGAGGCGGGCGCCGGCGGTTTCGAGCTGGCGAAAGACGGGCGGGAAGTCTTCGGGGCGGCGGCCACCGGTGGCGTCGGCGAGGACAGTGACCTCAAAGTCGGCGGCGAGGGCGTCGAGCACGGTGAGGTAAACGCAGATGGGGGTTTCGAGGCCGGCGACGAGGAGGTGGGTGGTGCCGTTCTGGCGGAGCCATTCGCCGAGGCCCTCGGCGGCGAAGGCGGAGAAGGCGGTTTTCGGGAAGGCGGGGGCGCCGGGGCCGGCGGCTTCGCGGAGGAGGGGGGAGGTGGGGCCGAGCTTGGCGGGGGCCTGTTCGGTGAAGGCGGTGGGGATGCCGAGGAGGCGGGCGGCGGCGCTGGCAAAGGCGCAGCGCCGGGCGAGGTCGTGACCACCGGCGGGGAGGGCGCGGAGGAAGGCGTCCTGGACGTCAACGAGGAGGAGGGCGAGGCCGGGGGGTGGCATGAGGAATTAAGAAAGCAGAATTCGGAGCGGAGAATTAGGAATGCAAATGCAAATACAGGTTGGGCGATAGCAGGCGGGTGGGGGGGGGTGACTGAGGCGGGAATTTGTAAAAAAGGAGGCTTTATTGAAAGTAATTATGGTTGGATTTGGTTGGATTTAGTTGGACTAGGCTTGACTGACTGGGACTTAAGGTGAACAGGCAGGCACTGGAAAATGGAGAGGCGGTGATGGCAGGGCGGACAAAAGAAATGCAATGCATTCGATAATGGATGTGATCAAGAGAAAGTAGATCAGGCGGAGAGTTTAGCAGAAATAAAGCCGGGGCGGTATCATTGCGTTGGTTGCGTTGGCTGCGTTTGATGGGTTTGATGCGTTGGCTCGGTTGGCTGCGTTGGGT
>CAZDAQ010000031.1:0-21647 GCA_964503425.1 uncultured Opitutales bacterium | reverse complement strand
GATAGCGTGAATGGCTGCGGTGGTTTCGCCGGACGTGGCGAGCAGCGCACCCAAATCAGCGAGCGTGACTGCGCGCGAGGCGGCGACCACGCGGTCAGCCTGCTCCGGGAGAAGCTGGCCGCCGTCGGCGGAGTAAACCTTGTAGCCGTTGTCGTGCGACGGATTGTGGCTAGCCGTGATGACGATGCCGACGTCGGCCCCGAGCGCGCGGACAGTGAAGCTGAGTTGGGGCGTCGAACGCGGACCCGCGAACAAATAGGCCTCGCCACCGAGGCGCGTCCAGAGGCGGGCAGCCAATTCGGCAAAGCGGCGGGAAAAGTGCCGGACATCGTGGGCGATGACGAGCCGCGGACACGCCAGGGTGGTCTGACGAAACAGGCCTACCGTGGCGCGGGCGACGGTGATGTCGTTTAGCGTGTTGGCGCCGACTGCTGGATGAGCGGGAGCCGTCAGGCCGCCGGGCCCGAGTTCGGTGGGAGCGGGCTGACGGCCAATGGTGCGCCCGCGCATGCCGCCGGTGCCGAAGCTTAAGTCGCGGAAAAAGCGGTCTTCGATTTCGTCCCAGGCACCGGCACTGCAAAGTTCGTCGAGCGCGGCCCCGGCCCAAGCAGGCAGGAAGCCGCCAGCGCGCCAGGCGGTGAAGCGCTCCGCGGCGGCGGGGGAAAGAAATTTGGAAACGTCGGGTTTCACCACGATGGCGGAATAAGATCGTAAGAGAAAAACAAACGAAGCGAAACGGGCCACTCCGAACACAGGCGGATTTTCGCGGGGAGATTTACTTCAAAACGAGGCCGGAGGCGAGCGCGGGTTGCGGGCGAAGCGCCGCCCAGCGTTGGGCGACGCTCGCGGAATCGTCGCCGAAAAGCGGACTGATTTCGAAGGGAAAAGGCGGCAGTCCGGTGGCGTCCACCGGCAGGCTGGCTCCGGCGGCACGCAACCAGCGGGCGAACTGGCGGAGCTGGTCGTCGCGGCAGGTGGCGGGGGAATCCTCGCCGGTGGCGTTTTTCACCGGGGAGAAATCGCCAGCGCGATCGGTCTCGATGACGACGGGATTGCGCGCGAACGGGAGGGCGTCAAACACGAACATTTCGAATTTCACGCCGTTGGGGGAATCGGGCCGCAGGAGAAGACCATCGGCGTCGAGTGTCGGGATTTTTTTGTCGGCCCGGTGAAAAGGCAGACGGCAGGAGGGATCGCTGCCGGAGCCGACACGCTGGACAAACTCGCGGTCAAGGATGTGGATGGCGATGGAGCCGGCGCGAAAGCGCAGGTCGCCCATGGGCAGGCGTTCCTCGGCGAGCGGGCGCGGCAAGTCGCTGTATTCGATGACGACGAGACGGCCCGAAGCATCGAGGCAGAAGTTGCCGACTTTTTCACCCGCAGAGCGCTTGGGGGCCATCTTGGAGGACATTTCGGAGCCGGCTTCGAGGTGGAAGCCGAGGAAGGCGGCGTCCACGCAGCGCACGAGCGGGTTGTCCACCTGGAAATAGCTGAGCAAGTCCACACCCTCGCGGCGCATGGTTTCGACCGCGCCACTGCGCACCAGGGCGCGCAGCGCGCCACCGTGTCCGTCGGGGCTGAGCGCGAGGCGACCGGGCGCTTCGAGCAGGAGGCGGCCCGTGAAATCCACGGCGGGCATCTGGCCCTGGCGGAAGAAATGCACCCGTCCGCGGTCGAGGCCGAAAAAGCGGTGCTCCTCGAAAAACGCCACCGTGGCGGCGTGGTTTGCCGGACTGGTCATGATGAACCAGGGCGGCGTGGGCCCGTAGCGGCGCCCCGCGGCGAGAATTTTTTCCGCGAACACCTGAAAGAGCGAATGGCCGCGCACGGGCGTCACCGGATAGGCGCCCTTTGGGCCGTCGTAACCAAGGCGCGTCCCCTGCCCGCCCGCGACCGTGAAACAAGCGACGCGGCCAGCGCGCAAGGCGTCCTCACCCCGAGCGCGGGCACGGGCCCAAACCGCAGGGTCGCCGCCGTTTTCGGGCAGCGCGATGGAGGGCGCGGGGCGCAACTGCGAGAAATCCGCCGCGGGTGCGGCATGGGTGCGGACGAGGGTTGCGACGAGGCGCGCGATTTCGCCCAAGTCCACTTGTGCGGCTTGTTCGAGCAGGCCGGCTTGGTCGGCAGGCGTGAGCTGGTCCCAAAAGCGGAAAATGTGGCCCTGGCCGGCCTGGTCGAAGGCGGCACGGAGGGCCGCGGGAACGGTATTGGATGCAACGGGCATGGGGAAATTTTTGCCGCTAAAAGCTAATGCCCCGCTGGACGGGTCGGTGAGGCGAGGGCTTTGGGCGAAGCCGGGGTTTTAGGGGGAGGAGAGGTTTTTGGAGGAGCGGATTTGGAGGTGGAGGTCTTGGGGGGAGTGTCAGGAACGGGGCTGTAGCCGGGGATGGGTGTGGAGGTGAGCGGATCCACGTCGAAACGGTAGATCATTTCATCCGGCTTCGCATAGCCGAGGCGCTGGCGAACCTCGCGGTCGAGAAAGGCAGGGTCGTTTTCGAGGCGGTCGAGAAATTCCTCACGTTGCGCGAGCTGAAGTTGAAGGTCCTTGAGCTGGGTGCGCAAGTCGCGCTCCTCGCGGCTGAAGTGATCCAGCTCACGCCGCGCCTGGAGGATGAGCAAGGCCGACAGCACGCCGGTAAGGACCAGCATGGCAGCGAGCGCGCCCGCGAGGAATTTATAAAACGCGATGGATTTCACCGCAGGGAACAGCGCACAGCAACGGGCGGAAAAGGCAAGAATAAGTGGCGGAGTGCGGCCCGACCAGGCCCAAGAAATGGCCGCACAAACGTCGAAAACCTCCTGCCCGACTATGGCAGCATGGTCGCGCCCATGAGGAAGCGGTCGGCCTCGCGGGCGGCGCCGCGGCCCTCGTTGATGGCCCAGACGATGAGGCTCTGGCCGCGCCGGCAGTCGCCCGCGGCAAAGACGCCGGGGAGGTTGGTGGCGTATTTGCCATGCTCGGCCTTGACGTTGGAGCGCGGGTCGCGCTCGAGCTTAAGGGATTCGAGCAGCGGCTGTTCGGGGCCGAGGAACCCCATCGCCAGCAGCACCAGTTGCGCGGGCAGGATGCGGGCGCTGCCGGGCACGGGTTGGGGGCCGAACTGGCCCTTGTCGTTTTTCTTCCACTCAACGTTGACAATTTCCAAGCCGCTGACGCGGCCATTATCGCCGACAAATTTGGTGGCGGTGACGAGATACTGGCGCGGGTCGGCGCCGAATTTCGCGGCGGTCTCCTCCTGGCCGTAATCCATTTTGTAAACCTTGGGCCACTCGGGCCAGGGGTTGTTGGCGGCGCGGTCGAGCGGGGGCTTGCCGAGGATTTCAAGCTGCACAAGGGACTTGCAGCCATGGCGCATGGAGGTGCCGACGCAGTCCGTGCCGGTGTCGCCGCCGCCGATGACGATGACGTCCCTGCCCCGGGCGTCAATGGGCGGGCGGCTGGTATCGGTAATGCCGGAATCGAGCAGGAACTTGGTGTTCTTGTGCAGGAACTCCATGGCGAAGTGGACGCCCTGAAGATCGCGCCCGGGTATGGGCAGGTCGCGCGGGAGGGTGGCGCCAGTGCACAGGACGACGGCATCGAAGTCCGTCCGTAATTTTTCGGCGGGGAAATTGACGCCGATTTCAACGCTGGTTTTGAAAATGACGCCTTCCGCAGCCATGAGGTCCACGCGGCGCTGGACGACCTCCTGCTTGTCGAGCTTCATGTTGGGGATGCCATACATGAGGAGGCCGCCGATGCGGTCGGCGCGCTCGAAAACGGTGACGAGGTGGCCGGCGTTGTTTAACTGCGCGGCGGCGGCGAGGCCAGCGGGACCGGAGCCGACAACCGCGACCTTCTTGCCGGTGCGACGGGTGGGCGGCTGCGGGACGATCCAGCCCTCCTCCCAGCCCTTGTCCACAATGGCGCACTCGATGCTTTTGATGGTGACGGGAGGCTCGATGACGCCGAGGACGCACGAGCCCTCGCACGGAGCGGGGCAGACGCGGCCGGTGAACTCGGGGAAATTGTTGGTCTTGTGCAGGCGGTCGAGGGCCTCGCGCCATTGTTTTTTATAGACGAGGTCGTTCCACTCCGGGATCAGGTTGTTGACGGGACAACCGGAGGCCATACCGCTGATGAGCTGGCCGGTGTGGCAGAACGGCGTGCCACAATCCATGCAGCGGGCACCCTGGGTCTGAAGTTCCTGGTCCTCGCGGTGGAGGTGAAACTCTTTCCAGTCCTTGACCCGCTCAAGCGGGGTGCGATCCGCGCCGGGGTCGCGCAGGTATTCGAGGAATCCGGTGGGTTTGCCCATTGCAGCGTGGAGAAAGAGGTTTACGGCAGGGGACGCAGAGGCGCAGGGGAGGTCAATTAAATAAAAACTCGGTGAGCGCGGTGGAGGGAGCGGGGAAAGCGTTAATTGCCACCGACGCGCGACAAGTCCTTCGCGTTGGCCTCGAAGGCGGCGAGGAGGGCTTCTTCGCCCGTGACGCCCTGTTGCTCGACTTTTTTGATCTGGTTGAGCATGCGTTCGTAGTCCTTGGGGAAGACCTTGGCAAACTTGGGCAGGCATTCGTCCCAGTGCTCGAGCAGGTGTTTGGCCCGCGCGGAGCCGGTGAGCTGCGCGTGCTTCTGGATGAAGGCTTTGACCGCGGCGATCTCGCTGTCCTCGCACTCGATGAGGCGGTAGAGGTTGACCATCTCGCGGTTGAGGCGGGTGCCGAACTGGCCGTCCTCGTCGAAGACGTAGGCGATGCCGCCGGACATGCCCGCGGCGAAATTGCGTCCGGTGGGACCCAGGACGATGACCTGGCCGCTGGTCATATACTCGCAGCCGTGGTCGCCCACGCTCTCGACGACTGCGCTGACGCCGGAGTTGCGGACGCAGAAGCGCTCGCCGGCCATGCCGTTGATAAAGGCCTCGCCGGCGGTCGCGCCGTAAAGGGCGACGTTGCCGATGATCATGTTGACGGCGGGGTCGAAGGTGCTTTGCGGCGGCGGCGAGATGATGATGCGCGCGCCGGAGAGGCCCTTGCCGACGTAGTCGTTGGCGTCGCCGACGACGCGGATGGTGACGCCCTTCGGGCAGAACGCGCCGAGGGACTGGCCGGCCGAGCCGGTGAAATTCAACTGGATGGTGTCGTCGGGCAGGCCGGCGGGGCCGACACGGCGGGTAAGCTCGCTGCCGAGGATGGTGCCGACGACGCGGTTGGTGTTCTTGATGGGCAGGTTGACGACAACCTTTTCGCCGCGCTCGAGCGCCGGGGCGCAGAGCTTGAGCAGGTGGGTGTTGTCGAGCGCCTTGTCGAGGCCGTGGTCCTGCCCCTGCTGGCAATAGGTGCCAACATCGGCACCGACGTTCGGGCGGAAGAGAATTTTGGAATAGTCGAGCCCCTTGGCCTTCCAGTGGCCGACGGCTTTGTTCACCTCCAGCCGGTCCACGCGGCCAACCATTTCGTTGATGGTGCGGAAACCGAGTTTGGCCATGTATTCGCGCATTTCCTGCGCGATGAAGCGCATGAAGCGCACGGCGTATTCGGGGTCGCCATTGTATTTCGCGCGCAGGCGCGGGTCCTGCGTGGCGATGCCGACCGGGCAGGTGTTGAGGTGGCACACGCGCATCATCAGGCAGCCGAGGGTGACGAGCGGAGCGGTGGCAAAGCCGTATTCCTCCGCACCGAGAAGCGCGGCGATGACCACGTCGCGACCGGTCTTGAGCTGGCCGTCGGTCTCGAGGACGACGCGGCTGCGGAGGTTGTTGAGCAAAAGCGTCTGGTTGGTTTCGGCGAGGCCGAGCTCCCACGGGGCGCCGGCGTGCTGGATGGAGGAAAGCGGCGAGGCGCCGGTGCCGCCGTCGTGGCCGGAGATGAGGATGACGTCGGCTTTGCCCTTGGCGACGCCCGCGGCGATGGTGCCCACGCCAATTTCGGCGACGAGCTTGACGTTGATGCGCGCGGCGGTGTTCGAATTTTTCAGGTCGTGGATGAGCTGCGCGAGATCCTCGATGGAATAAATGTCGTGGTGCGGCGGCGGGGAGATGAGACCGACGCCGGGCGTGGTGCCGCGCACCTTGGCGATGGGCGGATACACCTTGTGGCCGGGCAGCTCGCCGCCTTCGCCGGGCTTGGCGCCCTGGGCCATTTTGATTTGCAGCTCGCGCGCGTTGACGAGGTAGTGGCTCGTCACGCCGAAACGACCGCTGGCGACCTGCTTGATGGCGCTGTTCTTGGTGTCGCCGTTGGCCTCGGGCACATAACGGGCGGGGTCTTCGCCGCCTTCACCGGTGTTGGACTTACCGCCGAGGCGGTTCATGGCGATGGCTAGCGCCTCGTGTGCCTCCTTGGAAATGGAGCCGTAGGACATCGCGCCGGTCTTGAAGCGCTTGACGATGGTCTCGACCGATTCGACCTCCTCGAGCGGCACGGACGGGCCCGGCTGGAATTCGAAGAGCCCGCGCAAGGTGCAGAGGTTGCGCGACTGGTCGTCAATGAGCTTGGTGTATTCCTTGAAGGTGGCAAAATCGTTGGTGCGGGTGGCCTTTTGCAGCCTGTGGATGGACTGCGGGTTCCAGAGGTGGAATTCGCCCTCGGCACGCCACTGGTAAACGCCGCCCGCGGGCAGCGCGTTGCCCTCCTCGCCCGGGTTGGGCGGGTAGGCGTGGCGGTGGCGCTGCTGCACTTCCTCGGCAATGGTGGCGAGGCTGATGCCCTCGACGCGGGAGGAGGTGCGGTGGAAATACTTGTCCACGACCTCGTGGTTGAGGCCGATGGCCTCGAAAATCTGCGCGCCGCGGTAGCTGGCGTAGGTGGAGATACCCATCTTGGCCATGGTCTTGATGACGCTCTTGACGCCGGCCTTGATGAAATTCTTGACCGCCTTCTCGTAGTCCACCGCGAGCTTGCCCTGGGCGATAAGGTCGGCCAAGGATTCGAAGGCGAGGTAGGGATTGATGACATCGGCACCGTAGCCGAACAGCAGCGCGAAGTGGTGCACCTCGCGCGGTTCGCCGGATTCGATGAGGAGGGAAACGAGCGTGCGGGTACCCTGGCGGATGAGGTGGTGATGCAGACCCGCGGTGGCGAGGAGCGCCGGGATGCCGGCGTGGGTCTGGCTCAAACCGCGGTCGCTGAGGATGAGCAGGTTGTCCCCGGCGGCAATGGCCTGGTCGGCGGCGGCGAACAGAGCTTCCATGGCGGCGGCGAGACCGCGGCCACCCTCGTCCACCGGGAAAAGCATGGGCAGAGTGCGGGCCTTGAAGCCGTCCAGCTTGATGTCGCGCAACTGGGCGAGGGTTTTGTCGGAGATGATGGGGTCCTTGAGCTTGATGCGGCGGCAGCTCCCGGGCTGCGGGTCAATCAAGTTGCGCTGGGAGCCGAGGAAAGTCTCGGAGGCGGTGATGACGGCCTCGCGGATGGAGTCAATCGGCGGGTTGGTGACCTGCGCGAAGAGCTGCTTGAAATAGTTGTAGAGCAGGCGGGAATGGTTGGACAGAACGGCGAGCGGCACGTCGGTGCCCATCGAGCCGAGGGGTTGCACGCCGTCCTTGCCCATCGGGGTGAGGAGGAAGCGCAAGTCTTCGTAGGAGTAGCCGAAAGCCTGCTGGCGCTGGAAGAGCGTCTTCGGGTCGGATTGCGGGTAGGCGGCGGGGGTGGGCAGATCCTCGATGTTGACGCGGTGCTTCGCCAGCCATTCGCCGTAGGGCTGGGCCTTGGCGAACGTGTCCTTGATCTCGGCGTCGTCCACGATGCGGCCCTGCGTGGTGTCCACGAAGAACATGCGGCCCGGCTGGAGGCGGCCCTTGAAGGCGACATTGGCCGGGTCCACATCCACCACGCCGACTTCGGAGGCCATGATGACGCGGTCGTCCTTGGTCACATAGTAGCGCGATGGGCGGAGGCCGTTGCGGTCGAGCACTGCGCCGACGGAAAAGCCGTCGGTAAAGGAAATCGAGGCGGGGCCGTCCCACGGCTCCATCATGCAGGCGTGGTATTCGTAAAAGGCGCGCTTTTCAGCGCTCATGCTCTCGTGATTTTCCCACGGTTCGGGGATCATCATCATGACGGCGTGCGGGAGGGCGCGGCCGGCGAGCACGAGGAACTCGAGGCAGTTGTCGAACATGCCGGAGTCGGAGCCGTCCTCCTGGATGACAGGGAGGATTTTGCGCAGGTCGTTGCCAAAGAGCGGGCTGGCGAGCTGGGCCTGGCGGGCGTGCATCCAGTTGACGTTGCCACGCAGGGTGTTGATTTCCCCGTTGTGCGACATGTAGCGGTTCGGGTGGGCGCGGTGCCAGGCCGGAAAGGTGTTGGTCGAGAAACGCGAGTGCACCTGGGCGAGCGCGGATTCGAAATCCGGATCCCGCAAGTCGGGGAAATAGGGCTCGAGCTGCGGGGCGCTCAACATGCCCTTGTAGATGAGGGTGCGCGCGGAGAAGCTGGTGATGAAGAACAGTGTGTCCTTCGCGGCATGGTGCGGGCCGGTATAGCGGAGCTGGTTGACCGCGAGCCGGCGGATGACGTAGAGCTTACGCTCGAAGGCGAGGTCGTCCGTAATGGCGGGATTGCGCCCGACAAAGAGCTGGCGCATGACAGGCTCGGCGGCCTTGGCGGTAGGGCCGATGTCAGCGTTGTTCTGCGGCACATCGCGCCAGCCGAGGACCGTCTGCCCCTCGGCCTTGACGACCTGCTCGAGAGTTTTCTCGCAAATGGCGCGCTCCTGCGGGTCGCGCGGGAGGAAGATGCTGGCCACGCCGTATTGCCCGACGGGCGGAAGGGTGAAGCCGGATTTGGCTAGGACCTTGCGGAAAAACTTGTCGGGCACCTGGACGAGGATGCCGGCGCCGTCGCCGGTGTTTGTCTCGCAGCCGCAGGCGCCGCGGTGCTCCATGTTGTCGAGCATGGTCAGGGCGTCCTTGACGATCTGGTGGGACTTGCGGCCCTTGATGTGGACGACGAAGCCGACGCCACAGGAGTCGTGCTCAAACGCCGGGTCGTAGAGCCCCTGGGCGAGAGGCTCCCCGGAGACGTTCCGTGGAATTGAATCGGTCATCGCAACCTAATGGCGCCACCGGGGCGCCCGCAGCCGAAAACATCCCTGTCTCCAGCCGCCGACACCAAAGCGGCCTGTTAAACAAATGCGGCGAAGTGCGTAATGCAACTTCATTTTCCAAAATCACAGCATTTTCCACGCCGATTGCGCGGCGGGGGCCGCCTGACAGCCTGATTTCAAGAGGGAAAAATGCCCGCAGCCAAGCCAAGTCCCGACGGTGTCAGGGCCGTGTTTCCGCTTGTCAGCAAATCCCGGGTTGAAGGAGGATGCAGGTGTCATGCCCCGGATGCGCGCGAATGCCAAATCCAACGCGCCCATGGGGATGGGTGCGAAATTGTTCGCCAGCGTGATTTTCCTGATTTTTCTGGGCGCGGGTGCGGTTTTTTTCTGGCTGGTGGCCCAGAGCGCTTGGGTGGGAATCCACACCTGGACATGGCAGAAGACGGATTGCCAGATCACCGCCAGCAGTGTGGGGGAAAAGCCGCTGAGCGGACGAAAGATCGGCGATTTCCAATTGGCCGTGAAATACCGCTATACGTTTGGCGGGCAGTCCTATACCTCGGACCAATATGCGATCGAGGACGAATCTTCTGAAGACTACGGCAAAGCGGCCCACCTGACTGAACAGTATCCGCCTGGCGCGAGCGCGGTTTGTTACGTGAATCCGTCGGCACCGGCGCAGGCGGTTTTGGTCCGGTATGATTCGCTTCTGCTGTTCGTGATGCTGTTTCCGTTGATTTTTGTGGTGGTGGGCGGGGGCGGAATCTACATCGTCTGGCGGCAGCCGTCCGCCAGCCAGTTGGCGGCGCAGCCGGTTTCCGCGCGGACACGAAAGGGCAAAAGCGCACGGTCCACGGTCCTGTTCTCCCTGGTTTTCCTGCTGGTGGGCTGCGGGTTCTTCTATGGTTTAGTTCTCCGGCCGCTGTCCAAGATCATGGGGGCGCGGGACTGGCCGGCGATTCCGTGCGTCGTCGTGGCAAGCGAAGTGGAAAGGCACAGCGGCGGCGGCGGCCGCCACAACAGCGGCCCGACTTACAGCATCAATATTCTCTACTTTTACGAATTCAACGGGAAGCCATACAAGGCCAACGGCTATGATTTCCTGGGCGGGTCGTCGAGCGGCTTCGATGACAAAGAGGCGGTGGTGGACCGGCTGCGGCCCGGCACGCCGGCGGTTTGCTATGTGAATCCGGCGGACCCGACGGAGGCGGTGCTGGAGCGCGGGTTCAGCCCGTGGATGCTGTTTGGCGTGATTCCGGTGGTTTTTATCCTGATCGGGGGAGGCGGGCTGTATTCCTCCATTCGCGGGCGACGAAAAAAACCCGACGACGACGGAGCGGGAGGCGGGAGCCTTTCGCCGGACGGCCTGACCCTGGCGGCGGTTCCGGCACCATCCAGGATGGGTGTGCCGGATCGGCTGGCGCTCAAGCCGGACACGCCGCGCTGGGTGAAATTGGCGATATTTATCGGACTCGCGCTGTTTTGGAACGGGATTCTCTCGGTCTTCATCGTCCAGGCGGTCAAGGGCTGGCATTATGGCAAGCCCGGTTGGTTCCTGGACATTCTGCCGTTCCTGTTCCTGGTGCCTTTCGTGGGCATCGGTTTGGGGCTGGTCGGGGCGGTCGGCAAGGCGTTGCTGGAGTTGTTGGATCCGCGCCCGCAGGTTACCGTGAGCCCCGGCGCGGTGCCGCTGGGCGGCACGGTGCGGGTGGAATGGGCACTCACGGGGCGCACCAACGCGGTGCAAAGCCTGAGCCTACGCCTGCGGGGCCGCGAAGAAAGCACCAGCGGCGCGGGCAAGCACCGCACCGAGGACAAGAGCGTGTTTGCCAACCTGGTCATCGCCCATCCCGCCACGCCCGAGGCCATGCGGTCAGGTTCGGCCAGCGTGATCATTCCGCCCAACCTGATGCATTCCTTCGAGGCAGAGAATAACAAAATCATCTGGTCCATTATTGTCCGGGGGAAAAGCAGACGTTTGCCGGCTTTTGAGGAGGAATTTCCGCTGAAGGTTCTGCCGTCCACGCGCACGACGCTCCGCTATTCATCATGAACGAATTGAAAATAGAGCTGCGACCGGCCCGCACGAACTTTGCTCCCGGCGAAGAGCTGGCCGGCATGGCCAGTTGGATTCTCGACCAGACTCCGCGAGCGATGGAACTGCGCCTGTTTTGGTTTACGAAGGGAGCGGGAAACGAGGACGTTGGCGTCGTCGAGACCGTGCGGTTTGACCATCCGGCGGCGCAGGAAAGCCGCCCGTTCCGCCTGCGGCTGCCGGAATCGCCGTATAGCTTTTCGGGGAAATTGATCACGCTGGCCTGGGCGATGGAACTGGTGGCCGAGCCGTCGCAAACGGTGGCGCGGGCGGACATCGTGGTCGCGCCGAATGGGCGAGAGGTGCAGTTGCAGGCTGCGTCCGAAACTCCAACGCCTGAATGATTTCAGCCGGGGCCTTGCAGGTGCGTGTTTGGCGAAAGCGCGTGCGCCGCTTGCGGGGGTCGGGATTTTCGGGTAACGAAGGCGGCGACGCCGGAAATCCGGCGTCATTTTTTCCAAATTAGCCGCCCGATGAACCCCGTCACGCCCACGCCTGCCACCCGATTCGGGGACATTCCAATAGCGGGGCCGGGCGGGCAAAAGGTGCATGGCCGCGGGCTGCCAATCCTGCTGGCGTTTCTAACGGCGCTGGGTCCGTTCGCGGTGGACGCCTACCTGCCTTCGTTCCCGGAAATCGAAAGCGACCTGCACGCCACGCCGATTGAGGTGCAGCAGACGCTGTCGGTGTTTCTCGTCTGCTTCGCCTTCATGACGCTGTGGCACGGGGCCATTTCGGACGCGCTGGGGCGGAGGCGGGTGACGCTGGTTTGCCTCGTGCTGTTTGCGCTGGCGTCGGCGGGATGCGCGTGCGCGCATAGCATCGGGATGCTGTGGTTTTTCCGCGCGCTGCAAGGGATGACCTCCGGGGCGGGCATCGTGCTGGGGCGGGCGGTGGTGCGCGACTTGATGCACGGGGCGGAGGCGCAGCGGCTGCTCGCGCATATTTCGATGATGTTCGCGCTGGCACCGGCGGTAGCCCCGGTGCTGGGCGGCTGGCTGGACAAGTTTTTTGGCTGGCGGGCGCTGTTCGTTTTTCTGGTGGTGCTGGCCGTCATCCAATGGGTTTGGTGCTGGATCGCGCTGCCGGAGACGCTGCCACCGGAAAAGCGGAAGCCGCTGCACCCGGTTTACCTGCTGCGCTCGTATCATCGCGGACTGACGATGCCGGCCTTCCTGGCGATAGGCGTCGCGATGACGCTGAATTTCGCGGGGTATTTCCTGTATGTGATGTCGTCGCCGAAGTTCCTGCTGGGGCACCTGCACCTGGCGCAGACGGATTTTTACTGGCTGTTCGGGCCGGCGGTGGCGGGGATGATGACGGGGGCGTGGCTCTCGGGGCGGCTGGCCGGGCGGATATCGCCGATGCAGACGGTGCGGCTGGGCTACCTGCTGATGGGAACGGCGGCACTGGCGAACGTCATCCTCAACTTGACGCTGCCGCCGGGCCTGCCGTGGAGCATCGCGCCTATTGTGCCGTACACGCTGGGCATGTCGCTGGCGATGCCCAGCCTGACACTGCTGGGACTGGACCTGTTTCCGGGCCAGTGGGGGCTGGGGTCAGCGTGCCAGGCGTTGATTCAAACGGGGCTTAATTCGGTGACGGCGGCGGTGCTCGCGCCGCTGCTATGGGGCAGCACGCTGAAGCTGGCGGCGGGCCAGCTGGGGCTAGTACTGGCGGGCGCAGCGATGACGCTCTATTACATCCGCGCGGTGAGATTGCGGCCGGTGACTGGATAATGGGGGCGGCAAACGGGCGAAATCGGTGGCGGGGACAACTTTGCGCTTTTCGCGGGCGGTTTTCTGACGAATCTCGGAGGCACCGGGAGTCGTCCCGGGAAAATGTCCGCGAACTCCGCCATTCCCGCCACCGCCCCCGCCGCGCCCGACTACTCGAACGGCGCGCTGATGCGGCGCCTGCTCAAGCTGACCTGGGGCTACAAATACCGCTGCCTGGAGGTGCTGGGCTTGCAATTCGTGCTGCTGACGCTGGGCTTGATGGGCCTGAATCTCACGGGGGTGGGGATTGACTATGTGCGGCAGTTCGCGGAACCGGGCGCACCGCCGGCCATCTGGCCGGTGTGGCTACCCCACCCCGGCGTGAATGCGTCCGCACTGCGCGGGCTGGGGCTCCTCGCGGGAACGATCCTGACGCTGGCGCTGCTACGGGCGTTTTTGAACTACGGCTACTCGGTGGCGGTGGCGCGGCTGACGCAGCACCACTTGGTCGTGGATCTGCGGGCGCAGGTGTATGACAAGCTGCAGCGTCTGAGCTTCCGCTTCTTTGATGAAAACGCCAGCGGCTCGATCATCAACCGCTGCACGAGCGACGTGCAGAACCTGCGGATGTTCGTCGACGGGGTGGTGATCCAGATTTTCATCCTGCTGATCTCGCTGACGGTGTATGTCGCGTATATGGCACTCATCAGCCCGCGGCTGACGCTGGCGTGCCTGGCGACGATGCCGCTGCTGTGGTTTCGCTCGGTGCAATTTGCGCGGGCGATCCGGCCCGCGTATGTGGAGAGCCGGGAGCTGATGGACCAGCTCGTGCTGTCGTTCGCGGAAACCGTCCAAGGCATCAGCACGATCAAGGGCTTCGCGCTGGAAACGCAGGCGGCGGAGCGCTTCGCGACGGAAAACAACCGCGTGGCCGAACAGCGCCACGGAATTTTCAAGCAAGTCAGCCTCTATTCGCCGACGATGGATTTGCTGATGCAGGTGAGCATGGTGGTGTTGCTCGGTTACGGCGGGGTGATGACGATGCGCGGTGAGATCGCGCTGGGGACGGGCCTGGTGGTTTTCGCCGGGCTGCTCCAGCAATTTTCCGCGCAGGTTAGCACCATCGCGACGGTGGCCGACTCGATCCAGCAAAGCCTGACCGGGGCGCGGCGGGTGTTCGAGATCCTCGACGCGCCGTTGGAAGTGGAATCGCCACCCCGCCCCCGGCGATTGGGCACGGCGCGCGGCGAGATTACGTTCGAGCGGGTGAGTTTCCATTACCAGGCGGCCAGCACGGTGTTGCACGACGTGTCGTTCGCGGTGCGGCCAGGAGAATTCATCGCCATCGCAGGCGCGACGGGCTCGGGCAAGAGCGCGCTGATGTCGCTGATCCCGCGGTTTTACGACCCCACGGCGGGGCGCGTGCTGCTGGACGGCTGCGACCTGCGCGAGCTTTCGCTCGAGGAATTGCGCCGGAACATCGGCCTGGTGTTTCAGGAGAATTTTTTGTTTTCCGACACGGTGGCGGCGAACATCGCCTTCGGCCATCCGGAGGCGACGCGGGAGCAAATCGAGCGCGCGGCGCAAATCGCGGCGGCGGACCGCTTCATCCGCGAGCTGCCGGACGGCTACCACACGGTGCTGGGCGAAAGCGGCGTGAATCTTTCCGGCGGGCAGCGCCAGCGGCTGGCCCTGGCGCGGGCGGTGCTGCTGTCGCCACCAATTTTACTGCTGGACGACCCGACAGCGGCGGTGGACCCGGGCACGGAGCACGAAATCATCGAGGCGCTGGAAAACGCGGTGCGCGGACGCGCGACCTTTATCGTGGCGCACCGCCTGAGCACGCTGCGCCGGGCGGACCGCGTGCTCGTGCTCGAGCGCGGGCGGCTGGTGCAAGCGGGACCGCACCGCGAATTGATGGAACAGCCCGGTCCCTACCGCCGCGCCATTCATTTGCAGGGGTTGGATTCGGAAAGCATGCGGCTGCTGCAACGCACGCGCTTCCCGTGGGGGCCGGGCGCGTTTGCGGCACCGGTGAAGGAAACCGCCATCCCGCTGGAGCAAACGGAACCGCTGCCACCGCCAGCCGGAGGTGCGTCGTGAACTTCGGCTTGGGAAAAAACTGGCGCACCCTGCGCCCGGTCAAACCGCCGGCGAAAATCCGCCACGAGCTTTCACTGGCCCGCGGGGCGCGGCCCGTGGAGGATGAGGAGGATCGCCGCCTCGAACCCAAGGCGCTCGACCTCCGCATCCTGCGGCGGCTGTTCACCTACACGCGGCCCTACGCCCCGCAACGCAATGTGTTGTTTGGGCTGGTGGTGGTGCGCTCGTTGCAACTGCCACTGTTGTCGTGGGCGGTGGGCGCGATCATCCGCGGGCCGGTGGCACACGGCGACCGGGCCAGCCTGTGGGGCGCACTGGCGGGATTTTTCGCACTGGCGCTGTTGACGGACTGGACCTTCTACTACCGGCAACGCCTGGCACTGGAACTGGGGGAAAACGTCGTGCGCGACCTGCGTTTTTTCCTGCTGCGGCATCTGCTGGATCTGCCGATGGCGTTCTTCAACCGCACGAAGCTGGGCCGCATCATCAGCCGCATGACCAGCGACATTGAAAACGTGCGCGTGGGGGTGCAGAATTTCCTGTTTGTGGCCCTGGTGCAGGGCGGGCAGATGCTCGGCGCGAGCGCGCTAATGGCGTGGTATAGCTGGCGGCTGTTTGCCGTGGTGTTGCTGACGACGCCGATGGCGTGGCTGCTCGACCGCCACTTCCGCAGCCGGCTGAGCCTGGCGACGCGCCAAATGCAGGAAAGTTTTTCCCGCGTGACGGCGTCGCTGGCGGAAACCGTGTCGGGCATCCGGGTGACGCAGAGCTTCGGGCGCGAGGCGGTGAACGCAGGGAAATTCGCGCGGCTGGTGGAGGATCACTCACTTTACAGCCTCGATTTCGCGCGGGAAAGCGGGCGGTTCATCCCGCTGCTGGAGGTGAATTCGCAGTTCTTCATTGCCACGGTGCTGCTCGTGGGCGGCTATGGCGCACTGCAACCAGGCTGGCACATGCCCGTGGGCGATTTGATTATCTTTTTCTTTCTGGCCAACCAGTTCTTTGGGCCGATTACGGTGCTGGGCAACCAGTTTGCGCAGGCATTATCCGCGATGGCGGGCGCGGAGCGGCTGTTCCGCACGCTCGACACCCCGCCCGACTGGCAGGACGCCCCGGACGCTCGCACGCTACCCCGGTTGAGTGGCCGGGTGGAATTCCGCGACGTGACGTTTGGCTACGATCCTGCGCGACCGGTGCTGCATCATATTTCCTTCATGGCTGAGCCGGGGCAAACGGTGGCGCTGGTCGGACACACGGGCAGCGGCAAGACAAGCATCGTGAACCTGCTGTCAAAATTCTACCTCGCGCAGAGCGGGCAAATTCTGCTCGACGGGCAGGACATCATGAATGTCACCAGTGATTCACTGCGCGGACAGATGGGGCTAGTATCGCAGCAAAATTTTCTGTTTTCCGGCACGGTGGTGGACAACATCCGTCTGGCCCGCCGGCAAGCGGATGACGCCGCAGTCGTCGAGGTGCTGCGGCAGTTGGACTGCCTGGACCTGCTGGAGGCGCTGCCGGACGGGCTGCGCACGCGCGTCGGCGAAAAAGGCCGCGGGCTCTCGGTGGGACAGCAGCAACTTGTGTGCTTCGCGCGCGCAATGCTGGCGGATCCGCGCATTCTCGTGCTGGATGAAGCCACCAGCGCGATTGACACCATCACGGAGGCCCGCCTGCAACATGCGCTGGCGGCTTTGTTGAAGGGCCGGACGAGCTTTGTGGTGGCGCACCGGCTAAGCACCATCCGCCGCGCGGACCAAGTGCTCGTGATGGACCATGGCCATATCATCGAGCGTGGGCGGCACGCTGAATTGCTGGCGCACGGCGGAGAATATGCCCGGCTCTACCACCAGTTTGTCAGTGATGCGGAGGCCGCCCCGCCGGAATAAAATATTCCGCGACGCCGGGTAAAAACCGGGGCGCGCTGGCCACTTAGTAGCGCGAAGAGCCCGGCCCGGCCGGGGTCGTCGTCTGCCCGCCAGCCTGGCGGTCCTGGTTGGCCTGCTGGACCGAGTCCAAATAACCGCCCGGGGTGTCGGTCTTGCCGGTGACGACGGAGCCAATGGGCGTGCGGTCCACGCTCTGGTCGGAAGTGCAGCCGGCCGAAGCCAGCGAGAGAGCCAGCGCGGAAGCAACCGCGCGGGCGCGCCAAGGTTTAGTCTCGTGTGCCATCGTCCTTATATTCGGCACTTTCCGGCATAATTGCAAACCGGAAACCGCGTTTTTACCGGGCGGGATTCCCCGGGTTGTAACATACCCGCCATTGACTCGACACTGCCCCCGGGTGCATCCTTTACCCGGCAAAGGGGTTTAATCCGGTGGCGGGCAGGCCGACTCCGCCTGGACAAGCTGTTTTGCCCCGACCCATGGAGATGCCTTTGATCCCCTTTCTGCGCCGAGCGCGGTGGAGCGCGATAGCGTTGCTTTTTGCCGGGGCAGGGCTTTCGGCATCAGCCCAGCCGCATATGACGCCGGTTGTCCACGGCAAGGTCGCACCCCCGCCGGAAGCGCCAGGCTTGACGCCCGACCCGGCCAAGCTGTTCGCCAACGGCGAGGAGCTTTCCTTTGTTATTTACTGGGGGATATTCGAAGTCGGCCATGCCGACTGGTATGTGTGGACGGCGCACAATGCGAACGGCGAAACCACACTGCGGAGCATCCTGAATGTCCGCACAAACCCCAGCACCGACCTGTTTTACCGCGTGCGTGCCAATTCCACGACGTGGGCGACGCCCATACTCGACCGCTCGATCCAATACACCACGCAGCAGGACGACACCTACCGGTCGCGCACCGCGCAACTCAACTTCGATTTCAATAAGAACCTGGTGAATGAAAAAACGACCATGACCGCCGCGCCGGGCGCGCCGCCGCCGCGCAAACCGCCACCGGGGATGCTGGCGACCTCCGGCAATAGCACGGGCAACACCACCGCCAACCCGGGCCGAGGCAACCGAGGCTCATCGTTCGCCCCGGGGCCGCCCCCGCCGTGGCCCTTGACCAAACCGGCCTTCGATCCGCTGGCGGCCATGCTTTATTACCGGACGCTGCCCCTGGCCGACAAACTGGTGCAGCATACCACGGTGTTCGACACGCGCGGATCGCATGACGTGACGGTGCGCGTGCTGGGGCTGGAAAAAGTCACGCTGCCCGGCGGCCCGTTATATGCATGGGTGGTCGAGCCCGACCTGCCGGGCGCGGGCCTGTTCATGCGCGGGGCCAACAAGCCGCTGCGCCTGTGGATAGCGGCCGACGGCACGCGCCGCCCGGTGAAATTCACCGGGTCCATCGGCGTCGGCTCGTTCGAGGCAGACCTCGTGACCATCGCGCCGTTCACCCCGCCTGCGCCCGAGGAGAAAAAGCTGCTGGACACAAAGCCGGCAGACGCCACGCCCGTGATTGCGGTGGTGATAGCGAAATAGTGGAAGACGGCACGGAGGTTCGCTTTCGGAGTTTCCCCCCGCGGGATAAGTGTTAATGGGTAGCGCTTGTGGCTCGATCCCCCTCCAGTCTTCCCCCGCGGTTGATTAGCTTGCGCGGACTGCGTTTGACGTTCGACGGCCAGCCCGCTTTGCGCGGCGTGACGTGGACCGTGCGGCGCGGCGAAGGCTGGCTGGTGACCGGGCCGAATGGCTCGGGCAAAACCAGCCTGTTGCGCGTGCTGGCCGGGCGGGCGTGGCCCGATCCGGGAAAGCGTGGTGGGGAACGGCGGTATTTTTTTGACGGAGATCCCACCCACAGCCCCATCGGCCTGGCTGGGCGCGTGGCGTGGCTTTCGCCGGAAACGCACCGGCGCTTTGCGCGGCAGGAAGCACCGCTCACGGCGGGCGACGCAATTCTCACCGGCTTTGCGGGAACTTTTTTGCTGACGGAGCGCCCCACCCCGGCCCAGCGCGCCACGGCGAAGAGAATGGCCGCGACGCTGGGCGTTACGCGGTGCTGGCGGCGGTCCTTTGTCGAGCTTTCGCAAGGACAGCAGCGGCTGGTGCTGCTGGCGCGGGCGCTCGCGCCGGAACCGGAGCTGCTGGTGCTCGACGAATTTTCCGACGGGTTGGATGACGAGGCCCGCGACCGTGCCGCAGCGGCAATCCAAGCACGCCGGCGCGCCGGGGCCGCGGTCGTGGTGGCCACGCATCGCGCGGACGACGCGCTGCCGGGACTGACGCATCGGCTCACGATGAACCGAGGGCGAGCGCGCATCGGACGGATTAAAGGGATGCCGCCGAAGTTATCGCGCATGACGGTGGCGGCAAAAAAATCGCCGGGGGATGGCGCGGAGGATGCGCCTACATTGCGCTTGGCGAATGTGTCGGTGGCCGTGGGGGACCACCGGCACGTGCGGCGCATTTTACATAAAATCAACTGGCTGGTCCGGCCCGGAGAACACTGGGCCGTGCTCGGCGCGAACGGCAGCGGGAAGTCCACGCTGCTGCGGGCGATTTACGGCGACCTGCCGGTGGCACGCAGGGGAGTGCTGGAACGCTTTGGCTGCGATGCGCGCAAGCTGCCGCTGCCCGAGGCGCGCAAGCGGATGGGCAGTGTCTCGCCGGCGCTGCAACAGCACTACGCCGCGGACGCCAGCGTGGACGAAGTCGTGGCCTCCGGTTTTCAGGCGAGCGTGGGCCTGCAACGCCGGGCCACGCGCAAGGAACTCGCCGCGGCGCGGGCGGCCCTGCGCGCGCTGGGCGCGGGACGGCTGGCGGCGCGGCGCTGGGAAGCGCTTTCCTTCGGCGAAGCACGGCTGGCGCTGCTAGCCCGGGCGCTGGCACACCGACCGCGCCTGCTGCTGCTGGATGAACCCTGCGACGGCCTGGCCCCGGTCGCACGCACACGGTTTTTACGGGCAGTGGAGCGAGCCGCGCGGGCGGGCGCGCAGGTGATTGTGTCCGCGCACCGCAGGGAAGACCTGCCTGCGTGCATCAACCGCGTACTGCGGCTGAAGGACGGACGCATTCAGACATAGCACGGTGCTGGGAGGAAATTCCGGCGTTTGCAACACGCCGGATTTTGTTATGATGGCCAGCACCCCATGCCCGCCCCGTTAAATGTCCGCACCGCCGCGCGCGCCGTCGTCGTGCGTGAAGGCCAGCTGCTGGCCATCACGATGCGCGACCGCGAAGGGCTGTTTTATATTTTGCCCGGCGGCGGACAGCGCCACGGCGAAACGCTGGCGTCCACGCTGCGCCGCGAGACACTGGAGGAGATCGGCGTGGCGCTGGAGCCCGGCCCGGTGCTCTACGTGCGCGAATACATCGGGAAGAACCACACCTTTGCGGAGGCGCACCGGCACTTTCACCAAGTCGAGGTCGTGTTCCGCTGCGCGCTGCCGGCGGGCGCGGAGCCGGAGGCCGGCGCAGGCCGCGACAACCGCCAAGTCGGCGTCGAATGGCTCGAACTGGCGAAGCTGGAGGACTACCGCTTTTTCCCGTCGTTCCTGAAAAAGTGCGTGCGCGCGGGCGATCTCGTGGTTGAGCAAATGTATTGGGGGGATTTGAACTGAGAAGCTTGGCTTCCGATCTGCCGGTCTTTGAATTTAGCACTTGGAACTGTTTTTTCGGTTTATTGCCCAAAGAGATCCTTGGCCTCCACTCGCCTTACGTCTTCATCGCTATTCGCCCAGTGCTGAAGCAACTGTTGCTTGAGTGCCGTGGGAAGCGCTTTTAGATCGTTGGGACGTTGTTGGGAAAATTCATAGTTGCTGAAAAGCAACGCCGCGCCTTCCAATTGCTGATCCGTAAGTGCCGTGGACTGGAGAGCGGAAACGAGGTCTGGCGTAGAATAATTCAAAAGCAATTCCTTGGGGACATCATCGTAAAGCTGCGAATGCTGTAAGCTCCCCGTGTTTGAGCCATACCAAGCGAATAGGACAAGTATCTGCTGGATGGCATCGGGATATTCTTCGGCCAGCGCCTTTTGGGCGGATTGCAAATCAATCGGCGACCACGGAGGGGCTATGCCCCAGGGGTTATTCCATAAGGGTTGAATAGATTTTGGCGTGGCGGACACCCATCGCGCCGCGGCGGCAATCGTTTCAGGATCGGGCGCATTGCTTTCGTCTGGCTGGCTTACTTTGGCTTGGGGTATGCCAGCTTCGGCTAGGAACCCATTCAAGATTTTCGACGAACCGACGATGGGAAACCCGGCAATGGATTTGCCGTCCATCCATACACTGAGACCACGGCACTGGAAACAAATTAGATAATCGAAAACGTGGCCGTTGGATTTGATGCGCAGTGCCTGGCGGGGATCGAAGCAATTGGCGGGGGGCTGGCCTTGGTAATCCGCGATGGCGGAGCGGAAAACGGCGGTCGCAGCGGCGGTCTGTTCAGAGTTGAGGGTGATGGAGCCGAGGATTACGAAGTGGTAGAGGGTCGAATCGAGAAAGCCGGGCCGCTTTTCGGGTTCAAGTGAATAGAGCGTTGCCGAGGTCGCGGTATTCAAGGCGGCGGCCGCTTGCGCCTGGGCTAGTTTACTATCAATCGCTTGATCGTTGTGAGTTGGCGGCGGGGCCATCTCGCACGCCGCCAACAGCACAGCCAAAGGCAAGAATGTAGCCAGCGAAATTTTCATAAAATTGAAAATTGCCGCAATTGGTTTTCCCGGGTGTCATCCGGAATTCCCTAGTCCGCGAGCTTAAGCAGTTCCCTGGTCGGCGGCACGTCGCGGATGATTTGGTCGGGGTCGGGGCCGGTACCGATGTAGC
>CAZDAQ010000030.1:18712-21715 GCA_964503425.1 uncultured Opitutales bacterium | reverse complement strand
GTTGCATGAACTGGTGATACATGCTCGGCAGCTTCTTCTTGATGTGCTCCGCCGCATTCGGCAGCTTCTCCTTGATCCATGAAATGTCGAGGAATACCCCTCCGTGCGGGCTCCCGCGCCCGGCCTTCACCTCGCGGTTGATGCAGCGGGCCACATGGTCCCGCGTCAAAAGTTCCGGCGGCCGCTTCGCATTCTTGTCGTTCTGCGTGTAGCGCCAGCCTTCCTCGGGATCGGACGAGGTCTGCGATTTGTAATTGTCCGGAATGTCGTCGAACATGAACCGTTTGCCGTCCTTGTTGCGCAACACCCCGCCCTCGCCGCGCACGCTCTCCGTCACCAAAATGCCCATCACGCTCGGTGGCCAAATCATTCCCGTCGGGTGAAATTGAATGAACTCCATGTCCAGCAATTCCGCCCCCGCATGATACGCCAGCGATACCCCATCACCTGTCCCTTCCCACGAATTGCTCGTGACCTTATACGCCCGCCCCAGCCCGCCCGTCGCGACCACCACCGCCTTCGCCTGAAAAACCCGGAACCGCCCGCGTTCCCGGTCGTAGCCGAACGCCCCCACCACGCGCGCCCCGTCCTTCAGCAGCGAAACAATCGTGTATTCCATGTGCACCGTGATGCCCTGGTGGATGCCGTGGTCCTGCAGCGTGCGAATCATCTCCAGTCCTGTGCGGTCGCCCACATGCGCGAGCCGCGGATAGCGATGGCCGCCGAAATTCCGCTGCGAAATTTTTCCCTCCTTCGTCCGGTCGAACACCGCCCCCCACGCCTCCAACTCATGCACCCGCGCCGGCGCTTCCTTCGCGTGCAGCTCGGCCATCCGCCAGTTGTTCACGTATTGGCCGCCGCGCATCGTGTCCGCAAAATGCACCTTCCAGCTGTCGCGGTCGTCCACGTTGCCCATCGCCGCCGCCATGCCGCCCTCCGCCATTACCGTGTGCGCCTTTCCCAACAGCGACTTGCACACCAGTCCGACCTTCACCCCCGCCGCCGATGCCTCAATCGCCGCGCGCAGCCCCGCCCCGCCCGCGCCGATAACCAGCACGTCGTATTCATGTTTTTCGTAGGGAATGGCCACAGGTAAAAATTTCGGTTAAAAAATCCGCGCATCATGCCAGATGCCCATCGAGCATAGGCGGATGTAAAGATCGGTGAACCCCACCCAGAACAGGCTCATCCACGCCCACAGCATGTGCTTCTTGTTCAGGCACGTCACGCACGCGTAGCCTTTCGCGCAGGTTGGCGCTTTGGACGGCGCATCCAAAAACCCGCCGATCAAATGCCGTAGCGAGTGGCACCCAAAGGTGTAGCCGCCCAGAAAAACCACGTTCAACATCAGCACCAGCGTCCCCACGCCCAGGCCGAAATGCGCCACCCCGTCCGCGCCGGTGAACCACATTCCCCGCCAGGCGTCATGCGCCAGCAGCAGGATGAACAGCAGCGCCAGGTAGAGAAAGTATCGGTGGACGTTCTGCAAAATCAACGGCAGGTATTTTTCTCCGAGGTAACTTTTCCGCGGCTCGCCCACCGCGCAGTTCGCCGGGTCGGCCCAGAACGCCTTGTAATAAGCCCCGCGGTAATAATAGCAGGTCAGCCGGAATCCCCCTGGCGCCCACAACACCAGCAGCGACGGCGAAAATATCAGCCACGCCGGCCACCAGCCCGGTTTCGGCCCAAACCACGCGTGCGGCGAGCTTCCCCACAACTCCGGCGAATAAAACGGCGAAAGATAATCCGCCCCGCCCTGCGCCACCCAGTAGTGATTCCCCTGCAACGCCGCCCACGTCGAATAGACAATAAAGCTCGATAGCCCAATCAGCACCGCCAATGGCTGCACCCACCACGCATCGGCGCGCGACGTCTGCCCAAACTTTCGCTGCGGGGGTAGGGTATCGGCGTAAGCCATAAACGCATTTAATCTCCTAGTCCACCCGCCGGGCGTCAACGCAGCAATTCACCTATTAGCCTCGCTTCGGGCGAACTTGCTGGCGGCTAATCGCGCCATTCCGCATCACCACTACGCGCCTTTCTGTGGTCAAATCCCGCCTCCCTTTGCCCCCATCCGACCACTTTCACCGACAATATCCTTGCCCCGCGCGTATCCACGGCCAACAATCCTCTTGTCGCCCCGATGAAATTCCGCCGCGCCCCCGGCCACTGGCTTGTCCTGCGCGTTTGCTTCTCCAGCTTTCTGCTGCCGCTCGCGGCGCTGGCCGTCACCATTCCAGCAAAAGGTCCGCCCCAGCCTCCGCCAAAGTCCGCGACTCCGGCCACCCCCGAGGTTGATGCCCACAGCGCCCTGCTGTTCGACCCCGCCACCGGAACCATCCTCTACCAAAAAGACCCCGCCACGCCCCATCCCCCCGCGAGCACCGTCAAGCTGCTCACCGCCCTCCTCGTTTACGAACACGGCGGCCTGAACGGCTCCGTCACTGTCGAAAAAGCCGACACCGAGGTCGAGCCCAGCCACATCCCGCTCATCCCTGGCGAAACGGTCTCCGTCCACGACTTGGTTTACGCGCTGCTCATCGGCTCCGACAACGACGCCGCCATGGCGCTCGCCCGCCACACCAGCGGTTCCGTCCCCGCCTTCCTTGCCCTCATGAACGCCCGCGCCAAGCAACTCGGCTGCACCAACTCCTCCTTCAAAAGCCCCAATGGCCTGCCCATGGAGGGCCAATACACCACCGCCTCCGATTTGCTGAAAATCTTCCAGGCGGCCATAGCCATCCCCGAACTTCGCACCATCTGCAGCACCAAGGAATTTCATCTCACCACGCAGGCCGGTTCCCGCGTTATAGATAACCACAATAAATTGCTCGGAAAATATGACGGCATGGGCCCCGCCAAAACCGGCTGGACGGTGGACTCCCGCCACACCTACGCCGCCGCCGTCACCCGCGATGGCCGCGAACTCCAACTCATCGTCCTCGACAGCAAAAACAAGTGGAACGACTCCGAGGAACTCTTCGATTACGGCTTCGCCCACCT
>CAZDAQ010000030.1:0-18612 GCA_964503425.1 uncultured Opitutales bacterium | reverse complement strand
GCAAAAACAAGTGGAACGACTCCGAGGAACTCTTCGATTACGGCTTCGCCCACCTGCCGCCGCTGAAAAATTTCTCAGGCACCCACCCCGCGCAGAAAAATCCGCCACCGCCAACTCCCGCAGCCCCGGTCTCACCCGCGGCCCAAACGGCCACGATCGCTTCCGCGCCCGCCAAATCAACCTACACCGTCAAAAAAGGCGACACCCTCGCCGCCATCGCCCTTCACCACCACTGCACGCTCAACGCCCTCCTCCAGGCCAATCCCCCATTGTCGTCCAATCCCAATCTCCTAAAAATCGGTCAGGTGCTCACCCTCCCGTAATCGGCGCTGTTGTCCGGCTCGATGACCATCGCGCTGGCAAAACCTCCCCGCCTGCGCTTTCCCAGCCGGCCAACCGGTGAACGTATGCCTACCGCCTCACCGCCCCAATCACGATCGTTGGGAACCCTCGTCTGGCTGGCGCCGTCTTAACGAATCTTGTCCCTTTTCCTCAAAATTCTGTTAGTGCTGTCAAAACTCCTGAACGCTTGCCCTCTTCCCCCGCCGCATGAGCGCTGAGAAATTCCTGCCCTTCTCCCGCCCCACCCTTTCGCCCAAGGCCATTGCCGAGGTCGTCGCCTGCCTGCGCTCCGGCTGGCTGGCCACTGGCCCGCGCACCGCGAAATTCGAGGAAATGCTCCGCGACTATTTCAGCGCGCCTCACGCCCTCACCTGCCTCAATGCCACCATGGGCCTGTGGATGGTCCTCAAAGCCCTTGACCTTCAGCCCGGTGACGAGGTTATCACCACCCCGCTCACCTTCGTCGCCACGCTCAACACCATCGTCCTCGCCGGGGCCAAGCCCGTCCTCGTGGACGTCGAGCCCGGCACCTACAACCTCGACGTCTCCAAACTTCCCGCTGCTATCACCTCGCGCACCCGCGCCATCATGCCCGTCCACTTCGCCGGCTGCCCGGTGGACCTCGACCCGCTCTACACCCTCGCCGCCAAGCACGGCCTGCGCGTCATCGAAGACTGCGCCCACGCCATCGGCACCGCCTACAAAGGCCGCCGCCTCGGCAGTTTTGGCGACATTCAGGTCTTCTCCTTCCACCCCAATAAAAACATGACCACCGGCGAAGGTGGCTGCGTCGTCACCCGCGATTCCCGCGTGGCCAAACGCGTTGAGCTCCTCCGCTTCCACGGCATTGAGCGCGCCGGCTGGTCCCGCCACAGCAAAATCGAGGGCCTCGGCGTGCACTACGACGTTGTTGCAGCCGGCTTCAAATCCAACTTCATGGATCTGCAGGCCGCCCTCGGCCTCCACCAATTGCCCGCGCTCGCCGGCTTTAACAAAAAACGCGGCGCCCTCGCCGCCCGCTATGGCAAACTCCTCCGCGGCATTCCTGGTCTTACCCTTCCCGGCGCCCCCCCCTACCCGCATACCCACACCTGGCACCTCTTCGCGCCCGTGGTCGAAGCCGGTGCCGCTGTGGATCGCGACACCCTCATCGCCGAATTGAAGCGCCGCCAGATCGGTGCCGGCCTGCATTACGTCGCCTGCCACCTCCATACCTATTACCAAAAGCACTACGGCTGGCGCCGCGGCGATTTCCCCGCTGCCGAACGCATCTCCGACGGCATCCTCAGCCTCCCCCTCTTCCCCCGCCTCACCGAGCGCGACCAAAACCGCGTCGTCCGCGCCGTCCGCGATATTTTCGGCCAAAAATCACTCACCAAAAAATCCTCCCGCCGCAAATAGCGACCACCCATGCCTTCTGCCCGGCTAAACATCTTCTTGGCCTTCTTCGCGCCTTTACATTAAAACTTCCTTCGTTCCATGTCCGCGCCTGAAATATCCGTCGTCATCCCGGTCTACAACGAGGCCGCCAACCTCGACCCGCTCTTCACCCGGCTCACCGCCGTGCTCGACAAGCTTGGCCGCTCCTTCGAAATCATCTTCACCAACGACGGCAGCCGCGACGGCTCGCTCGAACTCCTTCGCGAGTTCCACCGCCAGCGCCCCCAGCAGATCCGCGTCATTGATTTCAACGGCAATTACGGCCAGCACATGGCCATCCTCGCCGCTTTCGAACGCGTCCGCGGCCAGGTCATCGTCACCCTCGACGCTGACCTCCAAAACCCCCCCGAGGAAATTCCCAAGCTCCTCGCCAAAGTCGCTCAGGGCTTCGACGCCGTCGGCGGCGTCCGCGCTGACCGCCAGGACTCCGCCATGCGCACCAACCTTTCCCGCGCCATCAACTGGTTTCGCGAAAAAACCACCGACATCCGTATGACCGACCAGGGCTGTATGCTCCGCGCCTATGGCCGCCCCGTGGTTGACGCCATCGTTCGCAGTGGCGAACGCGCCACCTTCATCCCTGCCCTCGCGTACAAGTTCGCCGCCCGCAACGGCGAGGTCGAGGTCGCCCATTCCGAGCGCGCCGCCGGCGAATCCAAATACAGCTATTACAAACTCATCCGCCTCAACTTCGACCTCGTCACCGGCTTCACCCTCGTTCCGCTGCAGATTTTCACGTTGTTCTCCATGGCCTGCGCCACGGGCAGTTTTCTGCTGGTGCTGGTGCTCGCCTTTGGCCGCTTGTTCTTCGGCAAGGAATGGTCGGTGGACGGCGTCTTCACCCTCTTCGGCATCCTCTTTTTCCTCCTGAGCGTCTGCATGGTCGGCATCGGCCTCATCGGCGAATACGTTGGCCGCGCCTACCAATGCGTCCAGCAGCGCCCTCGCTTCATCGTCCGCGAAGTCCTGGAAACCGAATCAAAGCCGTAAGCGGAAACCGCGCTGGCTGCCAGCGAGAGCGCCCAGACCCATGTTTGCGTTGTCCTTATCTTCCATTTTTCTTTTTCCATCTTTCTTTTTTTGATGCCCTCCCCGCGCGTCTTGTTCTTCGGCTACAGCGAGGTCGGTTACGCCACGCTGGAACTTCTCCTCGCGCGCGGCGTCACTGTCGCCGGCGTCTTCACCCACGCCGAAGATCCCAACGAATCCTCCTGGTTCCGCTCCGTCCCCGCGCTCGCCGCGACCCGCGGCCTGCCCGTCTTCACGCCCGAATCGCTAAAAGACCCCGTTTGGGATGAACGCATCCGCCAGCTCCGCCCCGACCTCATCCTGTCCATGTATTACCGGAATATGATTCCGACGCGGCTCCTCGACCTCGCCCCGCTCGGCGCCTTTAACATGCACGGCTCCTATCTTCCCCGCTACCGTGGCCGCGCTCCCCTCAACTGGGCCATCATCCACGGCGAAGACCACACCGGCGTCTCCCTCCACGTCATGGTCAAGGAAGCCGATGCCGGCGACCTCGTGGACCAGCAAAAAATCCCCATCGGCCCGGATGAACCCGTCGCCGCCGTCATCCCCCGCGTCCGCGACGCCGCCGTCAGCGTCCTGGGCCGCCAGCTCGACGCCCTGCTCTCCGGCCATGCCCCCCGCATCCCCCAGGACCATTCCCTTGCCACCTACTTTGGAAAACGCACCGCCGATGATGGCCGTCTCGACTGGTCCCGCCCCGCTCGCGATGTTTTCAACCTCATCCGCGCCGTTTCCCGCCCCTTTCCCGGAGCCTTTACCGATGTCGTTCATGGTGAATCCACTACGCGACTCACCGTTTGGGTCGCCCGGCCGCCGACAACCCTCGCCTCTTCCAAAAAACCTGGAGAAATCCTAAGTGTAACACCGTTAATTATTTCCTGCGCCACCGGCGCCCTCGAAATCACCGAAGCCGGGTGGTCCACCCCCACCCGCCCCCCTCAGCCCGCTCCTGCCCCCTCACTTTGGGTCGGCCAACTCCTCGCCTAATCCTAAAGCCCGCGACAACAGGTTCCTCCCCTTCCGGCTGCGGCTGCCGTTGCCTTGCCCTCCCCGGACTGCAAACGCCGTTAGCCTATTGAAAAAAGTAGGTTAATTTTTCCCGGCTCAGGCCGATAGAGGGTGAATTGGCGACCATACCGCCAGTTTCCTTATCTCACGCATCAAAACTCTACCCCCCTACACACGTGATCTCCATGGCCATAAACTCAAAGGGCATCAGCCGCATTGATTCAGGCTCCACCCACGGCTGGTTCGTCCGCGCTTACAAAAACGGCCGGACTTATTCCAAACTCTTCAGCGACGGCAAATGGAACGGCAAGGACGCCGCCTTCGAAGCCGCCAGCAACCACCGCGTCGTGCTGGCTGACCGCCTCGCCAAAATCCCCACCAAGCCCCGCGGCCGCCGCATCGTCTTTCGCGACTCCCGCAACACCACCGGCGTGCTCGGTGTTTCCCGCAGCGTCAAACGCACGCCCCAGGGCGCGTTGAGCGAGTCCTACGCCGTCACCTGGCGCCCCGAACCCGGCCTGCAAAAATGCACCTCCTTCTCGATCAATAAATACGGCACCGAAAAAGCCTTTCGCCTCGCCGTCGCCTTCCGCCTCCGCAAGCTGCGCGAAATTCACGGCCCCGCCGTCGCCCGCAAGCTCAAGGGCATCCTCACCGAGAAGGGCATCAAAGTCTAAGGCCCCGCCGCCGAGTCCGGCAGTCCTCCGCCTCCCTGCGACACGTCCAAGTCGGCGGTGGCGGCATCCATGAATTTCAGCACGTCCGGCAGCCAGTCCGTCGTGTAGTTCGGATAGTGAAATTGGTCCGTTGTCAGCGGGATCATTTTCAAGTGCCCAAAGCCATCTTGCTTCAGGGCCGCCGCAAAACGTGCGTCAACGTCGGAAGCGGTGTCATTCTCGCCCACCACCAATGGTCGCCGCTTCGCCAAAGCCAGTGAACGCGCGCTTGGTCGTGGCATCTCGGGCAGCCAATAGCCTCCGTTGCCGTCCTCCACCTTCTCATAACCGTAGAGTCCCACTGTGAATGTCCCGCTAAAGACCTCGGGATAATTCAGCCCCAGTTTCTCCGATACCAGCGGCTGAATCTGTCCGTCGGCGTGCCAGTCTCCGCCGCCAAAAATATAAACCCTTCTCGGATCAATCTTGTATTGCTGCTGCATGTTATATGCCGCATCCAGCGCCATCCCCGCCCGCTGCCACCATTGATCTTGCGGATAGTCCTTTGCCACGATCATCGCCATGTTCGCCTCCGCCAGTTGCGGTAGCACCGGGGCCGGCAGGCTCTCCGTCGGCTTGTAATTCGCCAGCACCAGCAAACCCATTGGCTTCTTCGGGTTATACTTCTCCGGCACATACACGAAAAATGTCTCATTCCCCAAATCGTAATCCGTTGTGTCCCCCGCATACGCCAGTCGCAGCGTCAGCGCCTTCATCCCGCTCAACGGGCTGCGCGTGGTGAACGTGGTCTCAAACGATCCGGTTTTAATCGGCGGCAGCGCCTTCAGCCAAAAATCCACCGCCTTCTGGAATCCCGCCTGCGCCTGGTCCAGCGTCACCTCCGCATAGTCGCCCTTGCCCGAAGCCACCGCCGTCTGCAAAACCCCGCTCGGGCTGGTCAGGTATAACGTCAGCGTCTTCGTCACCGGGTCCATCGCCCCGAGCACGATGTCCGTCTTCCCGCGCTGCTGGCTGACGCGGATGTCTTCCAGCGCGTTCCCCTCCTTGATGTTCTTGTCGTAAGCCATATACACCGTCTCCGCCTTCGGCACCAGCCCGAGGCTCACGGCAATTTTCGGCGTCACCTTGATCTCGCTTCCTTCATTCAGCACCCTGGCCGCCAGCCCGCTCAAACTGCCCTCTTCCGGCCCCGTGCTTACTTCCGCCCCCACCGCCCTTGGCCATACCGCCAGCACTCCAGCCACCAGCCCGATTGCGAATCGTTTCATGCCGGAAAGCCCCAGTCGGTTGATTCACCCATTTTCCAGCCGCGCCGCAAACGCCCGGCGGTCCGGCGCATGGTAAAACGCCGTGCCGCACACAAAGGTGTCCGCGCCCTGCGCCTTGCACAGCAACCCCGTCTCGTCATCCACGCCGCCGTCCACTTCGATGCGGTAGGCCAGTTTGCGCTCGGCCCGCCACTGTGCAAATTGCGCGATCTTCGGCAACATGGCGTGGTCAAACTTCTGCCCGCCGAAACCTGGCTCCACCGTCATCACCAGCACGTTGTCCACCTTCCCCAGCAGCGGCTCCACCGCCGCTGCGGGCGTGCCGGGCTTCAGCGCGATGCCGCACTTCAACCCCAGCCCGCGGATGCGCGCCAGCGTCTCCGCCACCGGATACTCCGGCTCAATGTGAATGGAAATCTGCTGCGCCCCGGCCCGTGCAAACGCCTCCACATATTTATCCGGGTTCGCCAGCATCAGATGCGTGTCAAAAAACAATCCGCACAATGGCCGCAAATCCGCCAACACCTGCGGGCCAAACGACAGATTGGGCACGAAATGCCCGTCCATGATGTCCAGGTGCAGCCAGGTTTGCCCCGCCGCCACCGCCGCCAGGCAGCCTTCCGCCAGCCGCCCATGGTTGGCCGCCAGCAGCGAGGGCGCGACTATCGGGACATTGGGACTCGTGCTCACGGCGGTATCCCTCGTTCACCAGGTGGTCACGACTGCGTCCTTGATTTTCCGCCCCAGCTCGCGCGCCAGCAGCGGCATCGCCTGATACTCGGGCTCACCCAGGTTGTTCGACCCGTTGATGTAGGTGTCTATCGAGGCGTTCACCGGCAGGTTCTTGAAATACACCTTCCCGGTATGATTGTCCACCAGCGTGCACTCCGACGACAGCGTCAGGGTATAGGCCTGCGCGTTCAGCGTATTGTTTGACGACGTGGCCGAGATCGTCCGGTGGTAGTCGGTCAGGGTCACTTCCAGTGTCGCGTCCGCCTCCGCCTGGTTCTTCAACACCAGATTGCCCTCCTGGATCAGCGACTCGCGCAGCATCTCCGTCACCGGCGCCTGCGCCTGCGGCGCGTAGCCGTTGTTCTTCACTGTCGCCACATACAGCGAATGAAACGGCAGCGGCCCCGTGGAGCCGAGCTTGTAGTTGGCGCAGCCCGCCACCAGCAGGCACAGCCCCAGCCCGTAAAGCATACGACGAACCATGCCTGTATTTGCCGCAAAAACCCGCCCAAAGCGCAAGCGTGGAAATTTGCCCGGGCTCGCCGCCTCCCGCGCCCGTCACCCCGCCCCGAGCCCATTTCACGCGCAAAACCTCACCGAATCAGCGGTTGGCCGCCCTTTTCCTGCCCCGGGGCCGGACCCGCCCCTTGCGGCTGCTCCACCGGCGTCAGGAAGCCTTCGTCCGGCGGCACGGCCGGCCCGGAGATGTCCTCCGGGAACGCCGTGCCTTCGTAGGCCTGCGTCTGCCCGTTGCCACCGATGGTCTCGACTGCCTCATCCCCGGGCGTCTCCACAAAGGCCTCCGTCGCCTTCTCTTGGAACGACTCCGCGGACAAATTCTTCTCCTGCGACTGCTCCTCGTAGGCAATCAGGCTCGGCTCCTTGTATCGGCCAAACACCCAGTCATATGGCGTTTCCGGTGGTAGCACTCCGCGCCGGATCTTGGCGATCTGCGTGCGTGCCTCGCCCGCCGCGGGCGACTGCGGTGCCGCCGTAATGGCCTGGTTGTAGAAAATCAACGCCGCCCGCGAACTGTTCCGGTAGTAATAGTAAAAATTGCCCAGGATGAGCTTCGACCGCGCATAGACATCCATCATGTTGTTCAGGTTCGACTCCGCCGTCGCCGCTGCGGGACCGTTTTTGTAGAGATACAGGTAATCTTGGTAAAAACGGATCGCATCCCGGGTGGACCCTTGGTCGTAGGGCGCGCCAATCACCAGTTTTGAATAAATGCCCGCCATCTCCAGGTAGGCGTCCGGCGCCAGCATGCTCTGCGGGTAGTTGTTGATCAGCCGGTCCAGCGCATCAATCGCCACTTCCGGCTTGCCCAGATCCTTTTGCGCCACTGTGGCAATGTTCATCAACGCCAGCGGGGCATACTCGCTGTAGGGCGCGTTTTTCAGCACGCCTTCGTAGTAATCCACCGCCTTGCTGTAATCAATGAACCACGGCATCCAGCCCCACATGTAGGGCCGCTTGCCCGCCTGCACCAGGCTCCCCACCTGATATTGCTTCCCGATCACCGCATTGAACCGCGGATAATCCGGATATCGCGTCACGATATCGTCGAACGACTGGTACGCCTTGTCCCATTGGTGCCGCTGAATGTAAATCAATCCCCGCTGGAACAGCGCCTCCGGCGCAAACACCGAGCTCGGATACTCCGTCACCACCCGGTCATAAAGCGACAACGCCGTCCAATAGCTCCCGGCTTCCTGCGCCGTCTTCGCCTTGTTCATCGCCTCCAGCGCGCTCGCCGTTTCTCCCACCTCGCCAAAATACGGCGACAACACCCCCCCTTGTATCTTCCAGCCGCCGTCGGGCGACCACACCAAATCCGCTCGCGCAGACCCGCAAAACAGTAACGCCACCGCCCAAACCAGTGCCACCGCACTGGCCCGAATGCCGGACCCTCCGGCCCGCCGGGCCATGGAAACCACATCAATCATGCATGCCATTTAAGGAGTGTCGCTCCCCACGTCAACCCCGCGCCGAAGGCCACCAGCACCACATATTCCCCCGCCCGCAGCCGCCCCGCCGCCCGCGCCTCGTCCAGCGCCAGTGGAATCGAGGCCGCCGACGTGTTGCCGTAGCGGTCAATGTTGATCACAAAGCGTTCCAGCGGCAGCTCCAGCCGCGTGGCCAGCGCCTCAATGATGCGGATGTTCGCCTGGTGCGGCACCACGCACCCGATCTGCTCCGGCTTCAATTGGTGCTTCGCCAGCAAATTCACCACCACTTCCTCCATCTCCCGCACCGCCACTTTAAAGACTTCCTTGCCGTTCATCTTCAGAAAATGCTTCCGCTCCTCCACGCTCGCATGGCTGGACGGGCAGGCCGACCCGCCCCCCGGCATGTGAATCAGGTTCACGTCGCTCCCGTCCGCATGCAGCACGCTGCCAATCACTCCTACTCCGGGCTGCTCGCTGCGCGTCAGCACCGCCGCCCCCGCCCCGTCGCCAAACAACACGCACGTCGAGCGGTCCTGCCAGTCCAGCACTGACGACATCTTTTCCGTCCCCACCACCAGCACCCGCTGGTAGGGCCCCGCCCGCACCATCGCCACCCCGACTTCCAGAATATACAAAAATCCCGAACACGCCGCGCCCACGTCAAACGCCGGCACCGTCCGCAGCCCCAATTTGTGTTGGATAATGCATGCCGTCGCCGGAAACGGCAGGTCCGGCGTCATCGTCCCCACAATCAGCAAGTCCACATCCTCCGGCTTTAGTTTGGCATCCGCCAGCGCGCGCCGCGCTGCCTCCACCCCCATCGTCGAAGCGTTCTCCTCGTGCGCCGCCACCCGGCGCTCCCGTATCCCCGTCCGCGACCGGATCCACTCGTCGGAAGTTTCGACCAGGTGCGTCAGGTCGTCGTTGCTCAGGCGCTTCACGGGCGCGTAGGAGCCCAAGCCCTGCATGATGATTGAGTCAGACATCACAGAATTCTTGCAGCCTAATGCGGGATGCCGCGCGAAAACGCAAGCCATCTACCGCGCCTTTCGCCTAACGCCCTTTCCCGCCGGCTTGGCCAAAAAACAGTCCGCCATATGGTCGTTCACCATGCCCACCGCCTGCATAAACGCATAACAAATCGTCGAGCCGACAAACGTGAACTCCCGCGCCTTCAACTCCCGGCTCAGTGCATCCGAAAGTTCCGTGCGCGCCGGCAGGTCCCGCATACTTTTCGGCCGGTTCACCCGCGGCTTTCCGTCCACCCACCGCCATAAAAACTCCGCGAAACTTCCAAACTCCGCCTGCACCGCCAAAAACGCCCGCGCGTTCTTCACCGCGCCCGCCACCTTCAGCCGGTTTCGGATGATCTCGGGGTCGGCCAGTAGTGCCGCAATCTTCCGCGCATCATACCGCGCCACCTTCGCCGCGTCGAATCCGTCAAACGCCGCGCGGTATCCCTCCCGGCGCTTCAGTATCGTCGCCCAGCTCAGCCCGGCCTGCGCGCCTTCCAAAATCAGAAACTCAAACAGCTTCCGGTCGTCCCGCACCGGCCGGCCCCATTCCTCGTCATGGTAGCGCATCATCTCCGCGCTACCCAGGCTCCAGCCGCACCGCCGGACTTCCTTCCGGGCCGCCGCCCGCGCTCGTTTCGTCCCGCTGCTCATGTCCGCTAGGAATTCACCCCGACCCCCGTCGCCTCCAGCTTTTCCAAGTCCGCGCGGATTGAGCCCGTCAAGTCATGCGCCAGCGTCGCCACGCCGATGCGGATCGCCCCGGCCACATAACCGCGCGTGCTTGATCCATGCGCCTTGATCACCAGCCGCGTCAGCCCCAGCAGTGGCGCGCCGCCCAGCGCCTCCGGTGCAAGCTCGTGCTTGATTGCTGTGAACGCCCCCTTCGCCAGCAACGCCCCCGCCATCCGCAGCGGGTTCGCCTTCAGCTCATCCTTCAGAAAATCCTTCAACATCGAAAAACACGACTCCAGCGTCTTCAACAATATGTTTCCCGTAAACCCGTCGCAAACCACCACGTCCGCTTCGCCGCGAAAGAGCTGAAACCCCTCCACCAAGCCCGCATAATTGAGCACATTGCTGGCCCCTTTTAAGAGCGTGTGTGCATGGAGCACCTTCTCGCTGCCCTTGCCTTCCTCCGTGCCGATGGTCAGCAGCCCCACGCGTGGCCGCTCGATCCCCAGCGCGCACTTCGCGTAGTTCGACCCCAGCACGGCATTGTGCAGCAGGTGGATCGCCGCAGCATCGGGATTCGCCCCGGCATCAATCAAAACAAATCGGTGCCCGCGGCTCGGGATTACGCTCGCCAGCGCTGGCCGTTCAATGCCCGGCATGGGCCTAAGCTTCAATGCCCCCCCGGCGAGCAGCGCTCCTGTATTGCCCAGGCTCAACACCCCCTGCGCACGCCCGGCCTTCACCAAATCAATCGCCCGCGACATCGAGGAATCCTTCTTCTGCTTCAGCGCCGCCATCGGCTTTTCATCCATGCCAATCACCTCGGAGGCATGCACCACCTCCACCCTCCCATCGCCCTGCAAGCCTTGCTCCGCCAGCAGCTTTTCCAGCGTCGGCTGGTCCCCCACCAGCAACACCCTTGCCTCCATCCCCTTCTCCCGCAACGCCATCGCCACCCCGGCCACCACTTCAATCGGCCCGTGGTCACCCCCCATGGCGTCAACAGCCAGCACCGGCCCCGCGCCATCCATGCTGGCGCTGGAATCGGACTCCGGACGGGAACCGAAATCGTCGCTCATAAAACGGCCCAATGCGCGTAAACTCGCCGGAGCGGTACCATTAGGCAACCGCGCTTAAGTCTCGATGTCGAGCACTTGGCGGCCGCGATACATCCCGTTGGCGGGGTTGACTCGATGCGGCAGGAATGCCGTCCCATCGCTGTCCTTCGACAGTTGCGGGGCTTTAAAGCGGTTCGCCCCGCGCCGCAAGGCGCTGCGCCGCTTGGACTGTTTGCGTTTCGGATTGGCCATGACGTAGGGAAAATGCCGCACATGGCAGCGAGCCCGGCGGCGTTGAAGAGTGTCGAATACACCAGCATCCACCCCCAGCCCCACCGGGTCAAGCCGGGAAAGTGCTTCTTCGCACGTCTCGACTTTGCCTCACACCTGCCAATCCAGGCCCACCCGTTCTTCGCCTCCCCTACCCGTATGCCGCCGTCTGCGACAGCCCCCAAACCACCACCGCCGCCACTAAGCAATAATAGCCAAAATGCTGCCATCGCCCCGCCTCCAGCCAGCGCGACAACACCCGCAGCGCCAGCAAACCCGCCACAAAACTGCACACCATCCCAAACAGCCCCGGCTTCGCCAGTTGCAACAATTCCGCCGGATGCGCCACTTCCGGATGCGCCTTCAACAGCCGGTGTAACTCCACCGCTATCGCCGGGGGCGTAAGGATGACCGCCAGCGCAAAGCTGAACTCCTCCACCCGCTGCTTCGCCGCGCCCAGCAGCAATCCCGTCGAAATCGTCGCCCCGGATCGCGAAAACCCCCGAAAGGGTAGGCAAAACCCCTGCACCACCCCGATCACCGCCGCCGCCCGCAGGCCGATCCCGCCCTTCCTCGCACTGCGCCGCTCCTTCAGCCCGGAAACAATGATCAAAACCCCCGCCGCCGCCAGCGCCGCTGCTATCAGTGGCAGGTTCGCAAACAATTGCTCCATCTCCGCCTTGTCTTGCCCGTGCATAAAAACTTTCTCGATCAAAACCTTCAACCCGTATCCCACCACCAGGGTAAATCCTGTCGCGATGGCCACGTTTCCCAGCATCTCCCGGAAATTCACCCGGCTGGAAAAATAGTCCCGTTTCCAGGCCTTCCAGAAATACGCGATCACCGCCAGCATCGTGCCCGTGTGCAGCATCACCAGCAGGAACGTCATCTCCGGGCTCGCCGGATCCAGCTGCATCAGCTTCTCCGCCACAATCACATGCGCCGAGCTCGAAACCGGCAGCAACTCCGCCGCCCCCTGGATCAACCCCAGCAGAATGATTTGCCAAAAATTAGCCGACATAAGTTTTTTTGCTCAATGGATTTCCGTCTGCCGCAGAGTCTGCCTCCCGTGCGCCTCCTCGGTCAGCCATTCCGGTAATAAAGCTGCATGATGGACAACAGCGCCGACACCGTCGCCACAAACAGCACCAACTGCAGGGTCCGGTCGGTGACATGCAGGTTGTAGTCGCGCGCCAGGTCGTAAAAAATATACAGGGCGAAGGTCAGCGCCAGGCCCGCGCCGTAAAGCCGCTTCTTTTGCAGCGCGATCCGCAGGCAGATCACCAAAATCACCACCTCCAAGAGAATGGACAACAGATCCAGCATGGCGCGGGAGCATGGCCGCCTTTTTACCGCGCCGCAAAATTAAAATGCACCGCCCGGTGCACTTCGCCCTGCGCCGGGATGGGCTGCGACTGCGGCCCCAGTTGCTCCTGCGGCTTGAACTTGTCCCGGTTCGCGGGGATCACGTCGAGGATCGCCAGGCCCGTCTTCGGCAAATCCAGCAGCGGGCTCACCGGACCGTCGTGCGGCGTGTAAATGCCCAGATACGTTTTATCCACGTCGCCGGCGCTGTTCGCGAGGGTGAGCGAGCCTTCGGACGTCTCCAGCACCGCCCAGTGCCACCCGCGGAAGTAGCCCTTGAACTCGGGAAATAGCCACGTCACCGAGGGAATGTTGTCGTTGTACAGGTTGTGCCACACGCCCAGCGTCGTGCCCTCGATCCGGTTTTGCCAGACGCGATACGGCCCCCACCCTTCCCACGTAATTCCCTTCACTTCCGCCTCCGGATAATCGAAATTCACGCCGAGCAAATCCACCGTGCCGTTATAGCTGTAAGTGTAATCCAGTCCCACCGTGCCGTCACTTTCGATGCGCCACGTCGCCTGCTCCAGCGGTCCGCTGTATTTCGCCTCCACCACCACCGCTGCGCCGTCCTGCCGCGCCACCAGGCTCGTCAGTGCACTGGCCCCGGCCACGTCCCGGTATTTCGTCGTCGGCGGGGTGCCGCGCCCGGACCCCGGGGCAATATGCTGATAGGCGATGAACCGCGGCCCCGCCCCGAGCGAAATCGGCTTCCCGCCCACCGACACCTTGGCCAACTCGCCCGAGTCTTTGCTGAAACGCAATTCCAGCGGGCCGCTCGACACCACCAATTGCGCCCCATCTTCCTGCCACGCGGCCGCCGCGTGGCCGGTGGGTGCCACCGCTCCTTCCGCCGCTGGCACACCCAACGGCCACGACCACGTCCACAACGTCCGTCCTTCCGGATCCACCGCCGAAACGTAGAGCACATTCGCGTTCTCGCGCTGCGCCGCGGGCAACGCCAGACTTAATTTCCCCGTCGCGTGCGGCGCAACGTCCGGCCCGGCTTGTGCCCCCGCCATGGGCAGGGCGATGACCGGCTGCGTGCCGGAAATTGCCGCTTGCGGGTCGCCCGCGCTGGGCAGGCGCTGCGCCGAAGCAACAAACGTGCACCGACTCAAATTCGTGAAATCGTAGTCGTTTGCCACCGTGAATTCGACCGTGTCTCCGGTGAAAACCGGGTCGGCCACCTGCACGGGCGACCAGATTTGCTTGATCGTGTAATAACTGCCTTCTTTCTCGCGGTGCGGCCCCATGATGCCGTCGGGCGCGTAATTGCCCCGCGCGTCGAGCTTGCCGTTTTCATCCGTCCGCGCCACCGCTTCGTCCAAGAGCGCCCAGAAAATCGCCCCGCCGAACGTCTTGCCGGGTTTCATCGCCGCCCAGTAATCGTGCAACCCGCTGCCGCTCCCGCCGTCATAGACTCCGTGCAAAAATTCCGTCGGGAAATACACCTGCGGCCCGTTTACATCCGCCACGACCTGGCTGTAAGTCGGGTAGTGCGGGTCGTTCACCCCATGGTCCGTCGAGCGCGGGTGGAACACGCGGCGCTGCTGCGGATCCCACTTGGCGAATTCCCCGTCGTTCGCCGTGTCCCAGCCGCCTTCGTTGCCATTGTCCCAGAACAAAATGCTCGGGTGGTTCACGTCGCGCCGCACCATTTCCCCGATGAGCTTCTGCCCCGTCGGCGTGTCATAGTTCCCCTGCCAGCCGGCAAGTTCATCTAGCACATAAATGCCCAGCTCGTCGCACGCCTCAAGGAAATCCACGTCCGGCGGGTAGTGCGACATCCGCACCGCGTTCATGTTCAGGTCCTTGAGCGTCTTTACGTCATCGTAGCAAACTTCCTTGCTCAGCGTGCGCCCCGTCTCCGGCCAAAAGCTGTGCCGGTCTATGCCCTTGAGCGTGATGCGCTGCCCGTTCAAATAAAACCCGTCGCCGGTCCGCAATTCAAACGTGCGAAACCCAAACCGCGTGTCCGTCTCATGCAGCGGCTGGCCGTTGCGCGTCAGCGTGAACCGCACGCTGTAAAGATTCGGCGTCTCCGCCGTCCACAGCTTCACCCCGTCCAGCTTCGCGCGCAGCGTCGCCTTGTCCTGCCCCGGCGCGAGATCCGCCGAAAACGGCTGGCCTACCGGCTGCCCTTGCGCGTCAAAAACCTGCCCGCTCACCTGCGCCGGCGCCGTCAATCCCGTTCCGGGATGCACGTCCGCGGTGAAGTTCCCGTCCGCCCGTGCGTCCACCGCCGTCCATTCAATGTGCTCAACCGGCACCGCCTCCAGATACACCGGCCGGAATATCCCGCCAAAATTCCAGTAATCCCCCCGCCGCTCCGCCCGGTTCACGCTCGCGTTCGCCGATTCCTTGCTCACCGTCACCTCCAACCGGTTCGTCGCGCCGAATTTCACCAGCCCCGTGATGTCGTAACTGAAGCGGTAAAACGACCCCTGGTGCACCGGCCCCGCCGGCTGCCCGTTCACCCACGCCTCCGTGTCCGTCATCGCGCCATCAAACACCAGCCGCACCAGCTTGCCCTGCCACGTCGCCGGCACGGTGAAATCCAGCCGGTATTTCCCCTGCTCCCGGTCCAGCGGCGCCCCTCGCGCGCCACTGCCCGTCCGCAAATCCACCCCGTAATCGTAGGTGCCGAACCCCTGCTGTTCCCAGCACGAGGGCACTGCAATAGTGGTCCAGTTCCCGCTGTTGCGCCCGCTCGTGCAAAAGAAATCCCACGCCACCGTGTCATCCTTGCCTGTTCCCGAAAGATAGTGCTTTTCCGTCTGCACCGCCGCGGGGCCACCCGTCTGGGCGCCAGCCGCCAGTGGTAGCAACGCCAGCAACGCCAGCATCACGCGTCCATGCTCCGCCCAGGCTCGTGTTCTCGTTATCATGGCTCAATCAAGGGGTAATTACTGCGGCGAATGTGTATTCGCCCGACCCCACCTTATAAACCGCCGCCCCGCCGTCCATACGCAAAAATTGCACCCCGGCGCTTTCCCTGGCAGGCCGCCCGCCCTCCGTTACCCCGTCTGCATTCACCGCCGGCACATACACTGTCGCCGTCGTGTTCGCCGGAATTTTCACGTGCCAGGTGAACTGCCGCCCCGCCCGCTTCCATTCGCTCACCACCGGCCCCCGCACTGAATCATAACTCGCCCTCACCCAGGTAATGTCTCCAACCACCGCTGGCTTCAGTATGATTTCCTTGTAACCCGGCGCCGCCACCTCGCTCCCGATTCCCGCCAGCCCGCCATAAAACCACTCCATGATCTGCCCGAGCATGAAATGGTTCTGCGAAGACCGCCGGTCCGCGTTCCATGCCTCCGTCAAACTCGTCGCCCCCATTTTCAACTGGTAGCCATAGCCGGGTTTGTCCGCTTGGTTGTTCATCTCGAAAATCACGTCCGAGCGCCCGCCTTGCGCCAGCGCCCGCAGCAGGTAGGCGTAACCCACGTCCCCTGCCGTCAACCCGCGCGCCCGCACATCCGCCACCAGGTTGCTCAAAACTTTCGCCGCCTGCTCCGGCTCGACCAACCCCACCACCAGCGGCAGCGCGTTCGCTGTCTGGCTGCCCGTGGCATATTGTCCGGTTTCCGCGTGGAACAGTGCCGTATTAAACGCGCTCCGCGCCGCCGCCGCCAGTTGGGCGTATTGTTTTGCGTCGTCCTCCTTGCCCAGCACTTGTGCCGTCTGCTGCATCATCGTCAGGTCGGAGTAGTAAATCGCCGTCGCCGTCAGCGACAAAGGCGTCAATTGCGATACGCCGGGCCGCCCGGGTCCGATGTCATACCAGTCCCCCAGCCCATAATTAATCAACCCGTCCTTCACCCGGCTCTGCAGGTAAGCCGCATAGCGCTGCATCGGCGCGTAGTAGCGTTGCAGGCACTCGCTGTCGCCCGTCCACTCGTATTGCTGCCACGCACATTGGATCAGCGCGCTGCCCCACTCTGGTGAATCGCCGAATGTATTGCGCTGGCCCGCCGGCGTCTTGGGGCTGGTGAACTTCGTGTATTCCGGCGCAATGCTCGGCACCAGCCCGCTCTCCAGTTGGCTGTCCGCCATGTCGTTCAGCACCTTGTTTATCAACGGCCCAATCTCAAAATTATACCGCAGCGACGGCCCGTTGAAATAATCCTGCTCCAGCCAGCCCAGCCGCTCCCGCTGTGGGCAGTCCGTGATCACACTCATCAGGTTGCTGCGCTGCGCCCACAGAATCAGCGTGTTGATCCGGTTGAACAATTCGTTCGAGCACGCGAACTCCCCCGCCGGCGCCGATGCCGAATGCACCACCACTCCTTCCAGCGATTGCACCACCGGCAAATCTCCGCCCGCCGGCGCCGTGCACTCCACCTGCCAATACCGGCTGCCTTGGTAAAAGAATTTCGGAAACCATGTTTCGTTTCCGCCGCCCGCCAGCGTGTATTGCCAGTAGGCGTGGCCGCCGCCCGCGCTCCCGCGGTCCACCGTCCCGTTCGCCGCCAGCAACTCCGCCGGTGTTATCCGCACCACCGCCCCCGCCGCCCCGCTCACCGTGATCCGTGGCATTACCGACGCATTCTGCCCCAAATCATAAACCTTCACCCCGGGTCGCAGCTCCGTGACTTTCACCGGCGTCAATGTCTCAAACGCCCGGATTGGCGGCGCCGCGCACGACAGCCCGCGTAATTTCCCGCCCGGCCCGTCCACCGCCGCCGCCGCCGCCCATTGCGCGTCGTCAAACCCCGGCTGCTTCCAGTCCTTCGGCTCCAGCCGCGCATCGTAGTCCTCGCCGCCATAAATGCTCGTAAATGTAATCGGCCCCGGCCCCGCGTGCCATCCGTCGCCCGTACCCACAATCTCCACTTTCCCGTCCGCATACTCCAGCCGCAATTGCGCAATGGCCTTCTGCGGGCCGAACGATCCCTGAAACTTCGTGTAGCGCCCGCTCACGCGCACCGCGTCATACATCCCGTCGCCCAGCAGCAAACCCATCGCATTGCGGCCCGCCTTCAACATCGCGGTCACGTCGTAGGTGTCGTAAAGGCAGGTCTTGTCATACTTCGTCCAACCCGGCGCGAGCAGGTCATCGCTTGCCTTCTTTCCGTTAAGCGACATTTCGTATTGCCCCAGCCCGCACACATTCACCGTCGCCCGCCGCAATCCGGGCCGCACGGTGAATTCATTCCGCAGCACCAGCGTCGCCGCCGTCAGGTTGGCCGGCGCGCCAATCCAGTGCGCGTTCCAATCCGCGTCGTTCAACACCCCCATCGTCCACGTCGCTGCCGGGCTCCACGCCGTCGGCTGCCCGTCTTTGTCCCACGCCCGTAACTTCCAAAAAATCTGCTGCCCGGATGCCGTGGCCTTCCCGCCATAGGGGATGCCCAGCGTTTCCTCCGACTTCACCTCCCCGCTGTCCCACAAATCCCCCGTGTCCCGCGCCAGCAATTCTGGCGAAGATGCCGCCAGCACCTCATACGCCAGTTGCCGCTCGCCGCGTTGGCCCGACTGCAATTGCCAGCTCAGATGCGGTTGCGCTAAATCCACCCCGAGCGGGTTCACCCAGCCTTCACACCGCAATTGCGCCACCGTCATTCCTCCCGCCGCCTTTGTCCCCGAACTTGCGCCCACCGCGCAGCCACTTACAGCCAGCGCCGCCAGCCACACGAACGCCCTAAATGTCATCCATCGGGGTGAGGTCATCGCCGGGGTATCGGGCACAGCCTGTTTAACCACGCCCGTTTCCTCTTCAAAAGCGCATTGTATGAATGTTGGCAAAGGCTAAAAAACCGTGTTTGCTGAAG
>CAZDAQ010000029.1:0-22428 GCA_964503425.1 uncultured Opitutales bacterium | reverse complement strand
TGGGCGCGGCGGGTGATGGGTTGGCCGGCGATGTCGGAGAGGAGGACGAAGCCGCGGGCGAGGGTGCGCTCAAGGTTGGTGGCGGCGAGGCGGCGTTCGAGGCCGTTTAATTTGGCGCGTTCGAGGGGGAGACGGGTGGCGGGGGAATGGGCGATGAGGCGCGCGGCGGTGCGGTGCAGGGCGTCGCGGCGGAGGTGGAGCGTGGATTGGAGGGAGGCTTGGAGGCGGCCAGCGGAGTCGTCGAGGCGGAGGGCCGCTTGTTCGAGGAAGTTGCGGGGTGAGGTGGACTGGAGGCGGTGGTCGAGGACTTCGAGGCGGGCGCGGCGGCGTTCGAGGGCGGTGGCGGCGAAGTCGCAGAGGGAGTCGGCGCAACGTCCGAGGCGGTCAGTTTGTTCAATGAAGGCGCTAGAGATGAGCTCGGCGGCGGCGGACGGGGTCTCGGCGCGGCGGTCGGCGGCGAAGTCGCAGAGGGTGAAGTCGGTTTCGTGGCCGACGGCGGAGATGACGGGGATGGGCGAGGCGGCGACGGCGCGGACGAGGTGTTCGTCGTTGAAGGACCACAGGTCTTCGAGACTGCCGCCGCCGCGGCCAATGACGAGGAGGTCGAAAATTTTCAGGCGCGCGGCGACGGCGAGCTGGGCGAGGATTTCGGGGACGGCCTCGCGGCCCTGGACCTTGGCGGGGAGGATGACGAGGCGGCCCCGCCAGTGGCGCCGGCGGAGGATGCTGATGAAGTCGCGCACGGCGGCGCCGGAGGGGGAAGTGATGAAGCCAACGGTGCGCGGGCGCGGCGGGAGCGGACGCTTGCGCTCGGGGGCGAAGAGGCCCTCGGTGGCGAGGCGGGCTTTGAGTTTTTCAAATTCGAGCTGGAGGCGGCCCAGGCCGTCCTCGAGGACGAAGCGGACGACGAGCTGGTAGGCACCGCGCGGCTCGTAAACGGAAACCTGGCCGAAGGCGAGGAGCTGGAGGCCATCGCGCACGTCGAGCCCGGCGCGAAGGGCGTCGGCCCGGAAGAGGACGCAGGGGAGCTGGCTGCCGGCGTCCTTGAGGGTGAAGTAGAGGTGGCCGCTGGCCTGGCGGCGGAAATTGGAGACCTCGCCGCGTATCCAGATTTCGGATACAGAGGTTTCGAGCAGGTCCTTGATCCGGCGGGTGAGCTCGGAGACGGAGAGGATGCGGGCGGGGTCAGGCTGGGGGACGGGGGGCATCGGGAGGAGGAGCGGCGGCGGCCCGGCGGCGGGCTTCATACATGGTTTTGACGACGTGGGCGAGGAGGGCGAGGGCGACGATGAGGCAGACGCCAAAGATGAGCAGGCCCTTCTGCCCGTGAAAGAGCGCGCCCCCGGTGAGGATGAGGCCGGCGCTCAGCAGGAACTGCACAGGCAGGGAGATGGCCAAATAAAGCAGAAACGGCACGCCAGCGACGGCAAGCAGGAGATTTTGCATTACAAGTGGCGGGCCCGGCAGGATGCGCGTGAGCAGGACAAGCCGCCAGGTTTCGGAGGGCGGGACCTCGGGCAACTTGCGGCCCTTGCGCTCGAGCCAGCCGGAGATGGGGCGACGGAGCCAGGAGCCGATGACGTAGCCGAAGGTGACATTGCACGCGAGGGCGAGGCAGCTCCAACCGAGGGCGGGCACCGGGCCGTAGGCGCTGGCGGCGAGCAGGTATAACAACGACGACGGGACGCCAACGTAGGGCAAAAAGGTGAAGGCGAGGACGAATAAAAGCGGGTTGACCGTGGCGCACCAGGCGATGGCGGTGTGCGCCAGGGATTTAAGGTGGGCGAAGCCGATGGCATGGATGACGAACGCGGCGAGGACGGCCAGCAGCAGCAAAGCGAGGAGGGCCAGGGCCAACTGGTTGCGCGAAGGGCGCGAGAAAGCACGCGATTCTGCCATCCGCGGACGGTATCAAGTTGCGTGCGACGCTGTCCAACGCATAAACCTGCAGGGACATGGGGAAGGATGCTTTCGGGAGAATTTCCAGTACCGCGCCGTTTCCGTCCGCGCGCGGTTATTTCGCATGGTTGACGGGGCTGCTGTTGCTGGTGGCGACCTACACGGCAGTAGTGATGGCGGACTGGGCGCAGACACCGCTGGGGCAAAGCCCGCAAGGGGAGGCGCGCGCGTGGCTGGCGGTGGCGGAATCGCTGCATGACGGCACGGCGCCGCACGAGCCGTTTTTCCGGGCGCCGGCGTATCCGGCGATGCTGGCGACGCTGCGGGACACGGGGGTGCCGGCGGCGGAACTGGCCAATGCGGCGCGGGGGCTGAACGGGCTGGCGCACCTGGCGGCGACGGCGCTGGTGGCGATGCTGGCGCGGCGTTTATGGGGAAGAACCGGCGCGGCGTTGCTGGCCGCGGCGTTGTGGGGATTTTATCCGCCGGCGGTATTGCTGGCGGCGGAGCCGGGGCCGGGGACGCTGGCGTTGTTTTTGTGGCTGACGGGGGCGGCAGCGGCGCTGGGGTGTTATTGGCTGGCCCCGGCATGGCAGGGCGGGCGGCGGACGCGGCGGCACACCTGGGCTTACCCGCTGGTGGCGGGAGTGGCGTTTGCGCTGGCGGCGGTGCTGTATGCGCCGTGGTGGCCAGCGGCGCTGGCGTGGCCGTTTCTGGCGTTATTGATGGGGAGCGACGGGCGGGGTGCGCGGATGATGTCGGCGGGGCTGGGCGTGGGAATTGTGACGTGCAGCGTGATGATTTTGCAGGATGTATGGGGAGGCTCGCCGCAGCCGCTGGCCGGGGCGGATCTATACCGGCTGGCCATCGCTTTGCAGGTGACGCAGCCGTGGGCCGCACCGCTGCCCGTGGTGGAGATACGGGAAGACCGGGCCGGGCCGGACCACTTGGAGGACGAGGCGCGGCTGGTTTACCGACTGGAGACGGGGCAGGAGGTTCCGGGGAGGGCGGTGCTGGCGGGATATTGGTGGCGGCAGGCGGTGGCGGCGGGGACGACGTGGCCATTGCGCTCGGGGTTGCGGGCGGCGCGCAAGGTGTATCAGTTTTTCCACTACCGGAATAATGGGGCGGGCCCGGATTTTGCGCGGGCGCAGGGGGAGAACGCGTGGTTGCAATACAACCCCGCGGGCTGGCCGGCGTTGCTGGCGCTGGGCGGGGTGGGACTGGCGCTGGGATGGCGGCGAGCGGCGGCGCAACTGGCGGTGATGCTGGCAGTCCTGGCGGCGGCGGGGGCGATTTTGTGGTATCCGACGGTGGAGGCGCGTGCGCCAGCGGCGGCGATGCTGGCGGTGCTGGCGGGAGGAGTGCTGGCGGGTTTGTGGCCGCCGAAGTGGAATGCGCGGTTGGAACTGGGTGCGCTGGCGGCGATTTTGGTGGGGTTGACCCTGCTTAAGCGGCCCCGGGATCCGGCGGTGGCGCAGATGGCGTGGGACGCGCGTGAACGGGCGCTGGCGTGGGCGGAGTTGGGAAATTACGAAGGAGCCATTCAGGAATTGACCATCGAAGACGCGGTGAGCGGGCCGTCAGCAAACGGGCGGGAAATGGCGGAGGAGTGGCGTTTTGCGCGAGTGCTGCGCGCGCTGCCGAGATTGCCCGCGAAGGAAGAATTGGAGGACCAGATGCTGAACAATGCGGCGGCGGCCACGCTGTCGCCGGCGGCGCAATTTCGCTGCGGGGCGTGCCTATGGCTGTTGGGACGGCAGGACGGCGCGTTGTTTTACTGGCGCGGGGTGGCGGAGGTGGAGGGCGAATGGGGCGCGGCGGCGCGGGAAGCAATTGCCGCGAGCGGCTGGGAAACACCGGGAGAGGAGCAACACCGCGAGGCTTGGGAAATGGATGAAGCGTCGCCACTCGACCCGGAATTGGCGCCGTTGTTTAAGTTTATGCGGGCGAATCTGGCGACGCCGGGAAAATAAAGAGGCGGAGGCGGGCTGGGCAGCGCATTAGGGCGCGGGTGCGGCGGGGGCGAAAATCAAGGCACCGGGCTGGTGTCCGCCTTTGCCTAGACGGCGCAGGAGCGACCAGCCGATGGGTGGAACTGGTGAGTAAGAACCGGGGGCTTCGAGAACGAAGCGCGCATCGGGGCTTAGCCAGGCGGTGGCGCGGGCGAGCAGGGATTCGCCACGCTCGGGGAGCAATGCGTAAGGCGGGTCGGCGAAGATGAGGTCAAAGGTTACGCCATGCGGGGGCGACCAGGAGAACACGTCGGCGGGGAAGATCTGGCCGAGCGCGGCCGGGTCGGGTGCGGCGAGGGATTTGGCGACGGCGGCGAGATTGGCGCGGATGGCGGCGGCGGCAGCGGCGTGGTTTTCGACCCAAGTGACATGGAGGGCGCCACGGCTGAGGGCTTCGAGGCCATATGCGCCAGTGCCGGCGAAAAGGTCGAGCACGCGGGCGCCGGGGATGCGTTGGGCGAGGGAGGAAAAGACGGCGGCGCGGAGGGCGTCGGTGGCGGGGCGCAATTCGCCGCGACGGGGAAGTTGCAGCTGAATGCCGCGGGCCTGACCGCCAGTGATGCGCATGGGCCGCTAATAAGCAAAGTCGGGCGCGGGTGGCAAACTATTGGCCGGGAGAAGAATTTTTGATTTGGCCGATGAGGCGGGTGTAGAGGTCGGCCATGCGCTGAGCGTGGGCGGCATTGGCGGCGGCGTTTTCCCAGCCATGGTCGAGGTGGTCGGCTTCGAGGACCCGGGCGATTTCGAGCCAGGCATCGGCGCGGCTGGCGAGGTCTTCGAGCAAGGGCGCAACCAACGCGGTGTCCAGTTGCAAGGTGACAACTTGGTCCATAACTGGAGGACAGTAGATGTTCGCTTTTAGAACACCAGGCAACCAAAAATGTGATATACTGGGTGAGTGCCTCAGAAGCCACGTCGCCGTTCCCCCAGGAATGGCAACATTATTGGGTCTCGTGTCCGCACCGGCCGGCGGATGCAAACTCCGCCGTTGTCGCAGGACGCCTTGTCCGGGCGGCTGGCGGCGTGCGGGGTGAACATTGGGCGGGCGGGGATTGCGAAGGTGGAGGCGGGGAGCCGGGCGGTTTCGGATTACGAGATTCTGGGCTTTGCCAAGGCGCTGCGGGTGCCGGTGACCTGGTTGCTGGATGTGAAGTAGGCGGGGGCCAGCGGAAGGGGGGCTTCGACGGTTCGACAAGCTAACCGCAGGCAGGACTAGGGGCTGTGCGGCGAAGGCTGGTGATGAGTTCGTCCATTTCGCGGGAGAGGTCGGGGTTGGGGTTGTAGCCGAGGTCGCGGCGGGCGGCGGCGAGGGAATACCAATGGTCTTTGGCGAGTTCGGTAGCAACGAAGCGGGTCATGGGGGGCTCGCCGGCAAGGAAAGGCAGCACGCGCCAGAGCGTTTCGAGGACGGCACCGGCGGCACGGGCGGCGGGTAGGGAAATGCGGCGGGTAATGGGGGGGCGGCCCAGGCGAAGCAGCAGGGCGTTGATCCAGTCCCACAGGATGACGGGTGCGCCATCGGAAATAAAGTAGGCGCGGCCACCGGCGGGGTGGGTGGGGTCGGCCAGGGCGTCGAGGGCGAGGAGATGGGCGGCGGCGGCGTGGCGGACGTGGGTGAGGTCCACGCGGTTCACGCCGCTGCCGACGATGCGGAGGCGGTGGGCACGGGCGAGGATGCGCGGGACGAGGTGCGGATCACCGGCGCCCCAGATGAGGTGGGGGCGGAGGGCGGTGGTACGAAGGGAGGAGGGAGAGTGGGCGGCGAGGACGGCTTGCTCGGCAAGGGCCTTGGTGTGGGGGTAGTGGCAGGGGAAGTTAGTGCCGTAGGGGAGGGATTCGTCAGCGCCGGAGTGGCTTTGGCCGTCGAAGACGACACTGGGGGTGCTGGTGTAAACGAGGCGGGTGACGCCATGATGGCGGCAGGCGGCGAGGATGTTTTGCGTGCCGAGGACGTTGGGGCGGAAGTAGGAATCCCACGAGCCCCAGACGCCGGCTTTGGCGGCGACGTGAAAGACGGCTTCGCAACCGGCGACGGCGCGGTCCACTGCGGCGGAGTCGGCGAGGTCGCCAGAAAAGATTTCGACGCCGCGGGCGGCGAGGGACGGCTGGTGAGAGCGGGAAAAGGAACGGACGGAGTAGCCGCGGGCGAGGCAGAGCTGCACGAGGGATTGGCCGAGGAAGCCGCCGCCGCCGGTGATGAGGATTTTCACGGAAAGAGAAAAGAGGAGGAGCCGCAGATTACGCAGAGAAGAGTTTGAACAGAAACAAACGAAGGAAGAAAAGAGGAAGAGTTTTTTTGACAGAATTTGCGGAATTAACTGAATTTATGAAAAAGAGATTTTTGGAAGACACAAAGCGAAAGGTTTTTATGGTATTTATTTTCCGGCATATTTACGGGCGAGGGCGAGGCGGTGGATTTTGGCGTTGTGGCGGACATCCACGGGGAGGCGGCGTTGGAAAAAGATGCGGGTGACTTGGCGGGCGGCGGGGGAGTCGGCGGCGAGGGCGAGGAGCTCGGAGGTGAAGCGGGCGCGGTCGGCGCGGGAGCGGGGGAAGTGGGTGGCTTCGGGTTCGACAACAAGGGCGGGCTGCTGGCGCGGCCGGGGACCGAGGCCGATGAGGGCGCTGCGCGCGACGTGCAGGTGGCGGTTGAAGATGGCTTCGACGCAATCGGTGTAGAGGGGGCCGGAGGTGGTTTCGACGCGCTCGGCGGCACGGCCACAAAACCAGAGGCGGCCCCGGGCATCGCGATAGCCGAGATCGCCGAGGCGGTGCCAGATTTGAGTTTCCAGTTTGCGGTTTGCGGTTTGCGGTTGGGGGGAATTGTCGGGGATTTTGGCGAGGGTGGTGGCGGCGGGGAGGTGGTCGTAGGCGCGGGTGACGACGGGGCCGCGGACGATGATTTCGCCGATTTCGCCGGGGGGAAGAGAGGGAGGGAGGGAGGCGAGCGGTCCCTCGTGCAGGGGGATAACACGGGCGTCCATGCCGGGGAAGAGGGTGCCGACGCAGGAGCCGCGGCCTTGCTCGGTGAGGGCCCAGGTTTCGCCGAGGACTTCGGCGAGGGAGATGCTGGAGACGGGGAGGGATTCGGTGGCGCCGTAGGGGACGTGGGCGGTGCCGTTGGGGAGAATTTTTTGCAGGCGGCGGAGGAGGGACGGGTGGACGGGGGCGCCGGCGACGAGGATGCGGCGGAGACTGGGGAGGGTGATGCCGGCGGTTTCGCAGTAGCGGGCGACACGGGCCCAGAGGGCGGGGGAGCCGAAGGAGTTGGTGACGGAGTTTTGGCGAATGGCCTGGACGAGGCGGGCAGGGTTGCACGCGGCGGGGCGGGAGGGGTTGATCTCGGGGACGATGGTCGTCATCCCCAAGGCGGGATTGAAGAGGGCGAAGATCGGGAGCATGGGGAGGTCAACCTCGCCGGGGCAGATATTAAAGTGGTCGCGAATGAGGCGGACCTGGGCCTCGAACATCGCGTGCTCGTAGCAGACTCCCTTGGGCGCGCCGGTGGAGCCGGAAGTGAAGAGGATGGCGGCGAGCTCGGAGGCCTCGGTGGCGGCGACGGGGAACGGCTGCGCGGAGCGATGGGCGGCGAGGGCGCGCTCCCACGCGGGGCCGCCGACGAGGACGCGGATTTTGGCCGAGCGGAGGGCGCCGGGAAAAAAGCGGGCGAGCCAGTGGGCGCGGGAAATGGCGACGAGGGCGGCGGGCTCGCTGCGGCGGACGCAGGCGAGGAAGTTTTTCAAGCCCATGCCGGGGTCGAGGAGGATGGGGACGGCGCCAATTTTGAAGATAGCAAAGGCGCAGCGCAAAAGATCGAGGCCAGGGCGGACGAGGAGGAGGACGCGGGTGCCACGGGTGACACCGCGGGATTGAAGGAGGCGAGCGGCGGCATCGGCCTCGGCATTGAGTTCGGCAAAGGTGAGCTCGGCGTATTTAATATAGCCCGGGTGGACGGGATCGTCGCCAATGGGGGCGCGAACGGCGCAGACGGAGGGCTGCGCGCGCGCGATGTCGGGGAGGAAGCGGGCGACGTTGGAAAACACGGGGGAGGAGAGGGGAAGGCCTGGAGCAGAGAGTGGCGAGAAAGAAGCGGGCGGGAAAAAAAGGAAGAGAGTGTTTTGGTGCCTAGTGTTTTAGTGCTAAGTGGGGCAAAGGGAAGGATAGGGTTTGGGGATTGCGTCCGGCAACCACAAGCGAATGCGGCAGGCAAAGTGCCGGTCGCTGGAAAATGGCCACGGATGCTGCGAGGGGGGGACGATGAGGGAAAATGGACGCGGTTAGACCCAGGCGGGCCTCCTTCACCCTTGGCGAGCGGCTCCACCGTTGGGCGGCTACGGCAAAACTGAATGCGTGAGCCTTAACGGCCGTATAGTGGGGAAGGGGCAAACTCAATCGGACTTCTTTCAGCCCTCTTTTACGATTCCCGTTCTTTCGGGAGACGAGGTTTTTGATGGTAACTCGAACAAGCACTGGATTGCGCCGGACATGCAGCAATAGCGCGAGAGACGCACGGGTGGCGAACAGGGGTTTGGCAAGCGGGATGGGGGTCAATAGGAAGGTAATGTTATGTGAGTTTGCGGAGGAGGGCTTTGGCGCGGCGGACCCAGACGCGGTCGCGTTTGCGCTGGAAGGGGAGGGTGTGGGCGTCGTCGGCGAGGACTTCCTGGAGCTGGGCGCGGGCGGGGGCGGGTTCGTTTTTGGCGAGGTAGAGTTCGGCGAGCTGGACTTTGGCGCGGGGGTAGGAGTGCGCGGCGGTAACCTGGAGCCAGGTTTTCAGGGCGGCGTCGGTTTCGCCGAGGGCGGTGAGGGTTTCGGCGAGGGCCATGCGGGTGTAGCCGTAATCGTGCTTGGGGTTTTGGGCGATGACGCCTTCGAGGAGGGGGCGGGCTTCGGCGGGTTTTTTCTGGCGGAGAAGGCACTGGCCGTAGTGGGCGCGAGTGTCGAGTTCATCGGGTTCGCGGTCGAGGGCGGCGCGGTAGGAGGCGGCGGCGAGGTCGAGCTTGCCCTGCTGGAAGTAGATGTCGGCGAGTTCGGAGTGGAAGTGGGCTTTGTCGAGGTGGTGGATTTTGGCCTGAAGTTCCTTAATGCGGCGGCGGTCGTGGGCGCCGGGGAGTTCGAAGCCGCGGGTGGAGGAGGGGGCGGAGCGGTAGGCGTAGAAGTAATAGAAAAAGGCGGCGATGCCCGAGCCGATGAAGATGAAGAAGGCCCAGATCCACTCGCGCTGACGGACGGCATGGACGAACATCCAGATTTGGAAGACAGTCATCGCCAGCCAGACGGGGCTGGTAATGAGATCCCGCCAGTCGGAGAGACTGAAAAAGAGAAAGGCGAGGGGCGGGGACATCGCGGTGAGGGGCGGGGGCGCGAAGAATGGCGAAGAGACAGCGGCCAAGATGTTTGCCGACAGGGAAAACTAGCCGAGTCTCCAGAGGAGGAGCCAGAAGAGGAGGCCGGTGGCGGCAAGGCCGTAGTTGAGGTAGCAGAGGCGTTGGGCCAGCTGGGGCTGACCTTGAGCGCCGAGGTTTTTGGCAAGCTTGAGGCCATACCAGGCGAGCGGGGGACAAAGAAAAGTGAGGCCGGAGACGATGTAGGCGCGGAGGGCGTCGGGGGAGTCGTCCGAGGAAGTTTCGGGTTTGGAGTTGCGGGTTGCGAGTTGGGAGGGTGAGGAAGGAATTGCTGATTGCTGATTGCTGATTGCTGAAGAAGGGGTGTAGGCGGTGCGTTGAGTGGGCGGAGGCAGGCCGAGGGGGTTGGAGGTGGTGGCGTTGGTGGGCGGCGGGGGAATGGGGCCGGGTTCCTCGGCTCGACTCGGGGCGGGCGCTTCGGTTTTGCTCAGGCCAGGCGCGACGGCGAGGTTGCTCCAGCGGGCGGGGTCGGCGGCGAGGAGCAACTGGCGGAGGGGCATGGGACCGGCGGTGGTTTCGACGCGATGGAGGAGGCCGATATCACCGCGCTGAAGGAGGCCGGCAAGTTGCTCGAGAGAGAAGGGGCCGTCGCGCCGGCCTTTCCAGGCGATGAAATAAGTTTCGGCGGAGGACATGGGAAGCGAATGGAAGATGGAAAAAAGTTCGCGGTGGGAAAAGCAATTTACGGAACAATTCCGCGGACGCAATAGGGCGATACTTACTTGGTAAAGAGCAGGGGGGAGAGGCGGGCGGGGACGGGAGCATCGGGCGCGGGGACGGGCTGGCCGGCCTGGAGTTTGAAGAGGGCGCGCCAAATGCCGGTGGCATCAATGCCCCAGAGCGTGGCGGTGGCTGGGGGGGTGGTGATGAGGACGGGGTGTTGATCGAGATTTACATGGCCGGCGAAGAGAACGGGGGTGGCACGGAGCTTGAGGAGGTTTTGGAGGGATTGCGCGGCTTCGTTGTAATAGTGATGGGCGGCGGTGCGGGTGTAGAAGGCGCGGAGGTCGTCGGTGAGGCGGGGGTTGTCGGGGAAGAGCCAGTCAGCAGGTTGGAGGGCGCCGCCGGTCAGGGTGGCGAGGTCCTTCGCGTCGGCCTGGGCGGAGGGAGAGAAGCCGAAGCCCCAGTCGTAGGGGCGGTCCTGCATAATTTTGAGGAGTTCCTGCTGGAGGTAGGCTTTGAGGATGGGGGCAGCGTCGGGGTCGGCGCGGACATCGTCGAGAACGCGCAGGAGGGGCTCGCGGATGCCGCCGGAGCGGGAGTCGTAGGCTTGGTGGAGGCGCTTGACGAGGGCGGATTCGGGGGCGAGTTCGGCGTTGGTGAAGATGTCGCCGCGGAAGGGCTGGTTGGTGAAGTGGGTGCGACGGGCGTCGTGCGGGGTGGTGGTGCCGTCGCGGTTGATGACGTTGCCGGTCTGGCGGATTTCCTCGAGGACGGAGGAGGAGTAATCCTGCTCGGTGTAATTGCCGGCGAGGAAGACGAGGGTGCTGGAGTGGGGGACGCCGTCCTGATAGGTGACGAGGTTGGCGCGGTAGATGTTGCCGAGGACGTCGTTGGTGGCGAGGCGGGAGAAGGCGATGTCCTCGTTTTGGGCGTCTTCCGCGGGCTGGAGGCGGACGTCTTTGAGGGTGGAGAGGAACTCCCACATTTTGGGATCGGTGGGGAGGAGGATGTTTTGGGCGGCGGATTTCCAGTCGGACTGGTGGCCGAACAAGGCATGGGCGGCGGCGACGGTGGGGTCACCAATGAGGGGGTTGGCCGCGAGGCTCTCGATGGGGGCGTGGTAGTCGTCGAGCGAGCGGGCCTGGTCGAGCTGGCCGCGGGCGGCGGCGGCCTCAATGGCGGCGGCGACGAGGGTGCCGAGTTTGTCGGCATCAGCGGCGAGGCGGGCCCGGGCGGCGGTTTCGGCGTCGGTGGCGTGGGCGGGGTCGAGGGGGATTTTGTCGGCTTCGGCGAGGATGGAGCGGACCTGGGGCAGGGAGGCCTGGATGGTTTCAGCGGGGGCGGGTTGGGAGAGTTGGTCGGCAAAGAACTGGTCTGCGCGGTTGGCGATATCGGCGAGCTGGTTGGCGCGCTGCTCCTGGATGTGGGTGATTTGCTGGGTGAGGCGGACGCGCTGGTCGGCGAGGGTGGCGTGGAGGTCGGCGGCGGATTCGGGGCCGAGTTCGTTGACGCGTTTTTCGAGGGTGTTGAGGGAGTCGAGCAAGGCGGCGAGTTGGGCGGCGGTGACGTCTGCGGCGCTGGAGGATTGGGTGATTTGGGCGAGCTCGGTAGCGAAGTCGGCGCGGACGGCCTTCTGCGTGGCGAGGAAGGCGCGGGCCTGGGCGAGGAGGGGGGCGACGACGGGATCGTTGGTGAGGTCGGGGTATTTTTTATCAATCAAGGTTACTTCATCGGAAAGCGGGACGTAGGATTTCTGCTGGAGGAGGGTCTTGAGCTTGCCGGCCTGGGCTTCGAGCTGGTTTTGGCGGGCCTGATGCCAAAGCAGGGCGGCGGCGGCGAGCACGACGGCGGCGATGGCGGCGGTGGTCAAGGCGACGCGGGCGAAACGGCGGCGGCGGGCGACGCGGCGCAGGAGGGCGAGGCGGGACTGGAGTTGCGCCGCGAGCTCGGACGGCGGAACGGCTTCAGAAGTGGCGAGGGCGGCGAGGCGGTCCTGCAGTTCCTCGATGCGGGCGATCAGAGCCGAGCGGGAGAGAGTGCGGAGCTTTTCGCGGGAGAGTTCGTCGAGACGGGCGGCCAATTCCTTCCACTGGCGCTGGGCGGCCTCTTCGCGCTGGCGGTCGGCGAGGAGGGCGCCGGCCCATTCATGGATGGTGGTGGCCGCGGATTCCAATTCCGGCGGAAATTCGAGTTGGAACTGGTGGCGGAGGGAATCCCATTCGGCGAGGAGGGGGAGGGTTTCCTCCCAGTGGCTGGATTCGTGAAGCTGGCGGAGTTGATCGGCGAGGGCGAGGCAGCGATCGCGTGCGGCGGCGAGTTCCTGGGCCTGGCGGAGGGCAAGGGCGCGCTGCCAGACGGGGTCGAATTCGTTGCCGACGGAGCCATCGGCGATGATGGAGTCCATGAGGGCGAGGACGCGCGGGGTGTCGCTGGCGTCGAGGGCGGCGGCGAGTTCGGCGCTTTTGTGTTCGTAAAGTTTGTGGGAGAGGCGGGTGTATTCGGCCTGGGCGGTGGCGTCGTCGGGGTTGACGCGGCGGATAGACTGGAGGACGCGGAGGGCCTGTTGTTCGTCGCGCAGGCGGATAGCGGCGCGGTAGTCGCGGTAGAGCGGGTGGGTTTCGCCGATTTTTTTGCCGTAGAGCTGGTTGACGAGGTCCACGTTGCGTTCGTCAAACGGCTGGGCGACGGGGAGGCCGCGGCGCTGGCAGAAGGCGCGCCAGGATTCGACTTCGGCGAAGGACAGCTGACGGACGAGGTCGAGGACGGGGGGCGGGGCTTCGGCGATTTGGAGGGCGGCGTAATCCTGGCCGGTGCGGATGAGGGGGACCATCTGCTCGAGGCGGAGGGCGGCGCGGGCGCAGAGCTCGGCGTATTCGGCGGCGAGGGCGCGCTGCTCGAATTCCGAGGCGTAATCCTGCAGGGCAGAGCGGATGCGGCTAAGGAGTCGGTCCAGTTGCATCGGGAGCAAATTCGATTAGCGGGGTGAGTTGATGAGGGTTGAGGCCGTAGGTGAGTTTCCAGGGGGCGAGGGAAGCCGACCAGTCGGGCTGGGAGGCGGCCTGGACGGCGGCGCCATTTTTGATGATGTCGTTTTGAATGGTTTCAACGGTTTGGGCGGCGGCGTCAATGTCGGCGCGGGCGGGTTGCGAGCTGGGCGGGGCGGTAAGGACTTGTTTTTCGAGGGCTTTCTGGCGTTCCTGGGCATGGGCGAGGGTGTCCTGGAGGGTGCGGTTTTCCTGGAGGAGCTGGGAGGTGAACCAATCGGCGTCGTAGGCGGCGGAGGCGGGTTTTTCCACCTCGGCGGAGGGCTTGGAGAAAACGACGTCGAGGGCGCGGGCGACGGAAGGGACAAGCCAGAAGCCCTCGTTTTGCGGGACGCGCAAGAGGAGGTTTTGGGAGAGCCAGCCGGGGAGGGAAATTTGGGCGGGCGAGCCGGAAACGGAGAGCCAGGCGAGGGGGAGGCGCAGGGGGGTGAATGCGGGGGTGACGCCGTCCGGGCGGCAGAGGAGGAGGTAGAAAGGGGTGAGGGGCCAGTCGCCCGTAAAGCGCAGCCAGAGGCACTGGCCGAGGGAGTGGAGCGGGGCGTTGGCGGAGAATTTTTGAAAGAAATCACTGGCGGGAGCGAAGACACGCCAGCGAAGGCGGATTTGATTGGGGGCTTCGACGAGGAATTGGAGGAGGCGGCCCCCGGCGGCGCCGCGGGAGGCGTCGTGCAGGATGAGAAAATCGCCGGGGGAAAAGTCGCCGGACTGGACGGTGAAGTTGAACCATTGGTCCGCGGGCGGAAGGGCGAGGGTGGCGGCGGGCGCGGCGGAGACGTGAAAGGCGGTTTGGTGCGCGGAGAGCAGGCGGGTGAGCTCGGTGATATTTAATACGGCGGAATAATCCTGGTAATCCGGGCCGGTGGCGGTGGCGGAAAGGTTGTCCACGATGGTGGCGGGGGCATCGGGGAGGCGGGTGATGAGGGCGAGTTTTTGGACGACGGCGGCGCGGACGGATTCGAGGGCGGGGGAATCGGGGGTGGGCCAGTTTTTGGGGAAATCGCGGAGGGCGTCGAGTTGCGCGGTAAGGTCGGCACGGACAGTGGCGTTGGCGGGGCTGGAGTTTAATTTATCGGAAATCTGGCCAAGGTGGGCCTGCCAGTCTTTTTCGGCGCCGGGGAGGAGGCGGGAATTGAGCAGGGAAGTGTGGGCGGCGGCAAAGTCGGGGGTTTTGGCGGCGAGGTCACGCCAGCGGGCGAGGGCGTCGAGGAACTGGCCGGAGTCGGCGGCGCGCTCGATGTCCTGGAGGATTTGCTGGTTGGCGAGGGCGTCACCGGCGGGGACGACGGGTTGAGTCGAAGGCTGGGAGGGGGAGGGAGTGATATCAACCACCGGAAGGGTGACAGGGGCAGGCGGGGGCGGGAGGGGAACGGGAGGAGGGCTTTGACGCCACCACATCCAGGCGAGCACGCCCAGGCAGCCGACGATGAAAGTGATGAGGATGGCGACGAGGCCGACGAGGCTGGCGGGGCTTTTGGCGGAGGCGGCGGGGCGGGAGGCGCTGAGGGATTTCTGAAAGCTGGCTTTCGGCGGCGGCGCGGCGGTGCGGCGGGACTGGCGGGGGTCGCCAAAGAGATTGACGGCCTGGCGAGCACGACCGGCGGCGGTGTTGACAGGTGCGGGCGGGAGGCTGGCGGGCTGGGTGAGGTCGAGGACGGAACCGGGGCGGGTGGAAGCGGAGTCCGCCACCGAGCCAGCGCGCTGGCCAGTCCAGCGGAAGGCGGCGCCTGTATCCGTAACTTGGATACAGGTGGTGAATTCAGCGCGCCAGGCCTCAGCGGGATCGAGCAGGGCGGAGGATTCGCGGAAGAGCGCGAGGAGGTCCTCTTCGTCGCCCGGTGGGCAACGCAAAGTGCGGGTGGCGGGCTGCGTCCCTTCGAGGAGGAGGGCGGCGCGACCGGCGTCGCCACCGAGGCGGGCCCAGGCGTCGGCGGGAAGAGGCGGGTGCGCGGCGGGGGGAAGGGCGGCGAGGTTGACGAAATCGGCCTCGGTAAGCCAGCGCGGGGCGACATCCCAGCGGTTGAGCCAGCCGGTCCAGCGGGCAAAGATATCGGCGGGGGTGGGGGTGGTGGCGGTGATTTCCTCGGGGTCAAGGATGAGGTGGTGGGCGAGGAAGTTCGTGCGGTGGGTGTAGTCGTGCCCGGCGTCCACGATGCGCGACAGGACGGGGATGCGGGTGCCGCCGCAATCGAGGAGGCGAAAGGAGCAGATGACGGGAGGCGGCTGCCAGCCGGAGGGGTAAACGCTGAGGCCCTCGATCATGGGGACGAGGCGGTCGCGCAGATCGGCATGGCGCGCGACGGTGCAAAAGCCCGTGCGTCCCGGAGTGAGCCCCTGGGGGGCGCTGGTGAACACGAGTTGGCGGGCCATGGGCGGACAAAATTATGGAAACGCAAAAATCTCAAAAAAGAGGGGAGTGGGGCGGAGGGTGGGAGCAGGGAAGGGTTTGGCTAATTATAATACAATAAATCATTAAGAGGGAGGAACGAGGCGCGGCACGAGACGGGAAAGGGCCCAGAGGGTGGGGATTTCGAGTTGAATGGGGTCGAGGCGGCGGGGGTCGGGCGCGAGGAGGCCGGCGGCGGGGCCGGACTCGATGCGGGCGGGGGAGTGGCCGAAGGCGCTGACGGGAAAAAAGCGGACGGTGCGGGCGAGGCCTTCGGCGTGGGCGACGATGGCGGGGTCCACCTGGGCGACGAGTTCGCGGAGGCGGTCGGAATTGGCGTCCACGATGGCGTGGTCAATGGTGCCGTCGTGCAGCGGAGACTTGAAGAGGTTCCACTGGACGAGATGTTTCCAGACATCGCATTTGCCGATGAGGACGGCGAGGGGAATGTCAATTTTGCGGCCGGCTTCGAGGGCGAGGAGGCGTTTTACGCGCAGTTCCATTTCGGCCATGATGCTGTCCTGCTGGTCGAGGCGGGAGGACTGGGCGAGCTGGGGGTCGGGGGAGCCGGCGAGGATTTTGCGGAAGCCGTGGTTGGAGGTGGGGTCGAAAAGGAAGAAGATGGCGGAGGAGCTGGCAACGTGGAGGGCGCCGGGGGAGTCGTCGAGGTCCACGCCCGGCTCGAAGTGCTCACCGGCGTTATCATAAAATATGATGGAGCATTCGGTGGCGAGGTCGGCGCCGTTGGGGTCTGCGGGATGGTCGTGGGGCGAACCGGCGGGATGATCGGTGGTGCGGCCCAGGGCGTAGATGAAGGGGCGTGGTAGGGCGACGAGCTTGCCGAAGCGGGGGAAGCGTTCATACATGGCGCCTTCGAGGGCGGTTTTGGCGAGGATGGCGTCCTGGGGCTGGGCGGCGGAGAAGAGCTGGCTCTTCATCTGGTTGAGGAGCATGTTGCCCGTGGGGTCGCCATCCTTGAGGACGACGCCGAAATCGCGGTAGAGGGATTGCTGAAGCATTTTCAGCAGGATGGCGAGGTAGTAGGACTTGCCCGCACTCGGGGCACCGACGATGGAGAAGATGTGCTGGGGGATTTCGAGGAAGCCGGGGGGGAGTTTGCGGCGGCAGTGGGGGCAGGCGAGGTCGGCGGAGGGGAGGCCCATGGGGTCGAGGGCGAGGCCGAGGTCGTTGAAGCGGGTGGGGAAGAAGCGGAGGCGGGCGTCTTCGCCGAGAATGGGGTCGCCGCGGAGGGAATCGTGGGCGGCGATGTTCATGGCGTCACCAGGGTCGAATTTTTGCCAGCAGACGGGGCAGGTGAGGGAGCCGGCGCGGCCATCCATGGCCCAGGCGTCCATTTTTTGGGGAGCGCCGGGGAGTTCGGCACCGAGGACGGCAAAGACCTGGGCGAGGGTGAAGGCGTGGTCGAGGCCGAGGGGGGCGGCGGCGAGTTGCTCGGGGACAAGGTTATGCTGGCGAACGAAATCGGGGATCTCGCCAAAACGGACCGTGCCCTGGGTCTGGTTGTCGGCGAGGCGGATAAGGCGCCAGTTGTCGCCCTGGACTTTGGCGACTTGATTTTGGGCGGCATCGCCGGCGGCGAGGGCAACGAGATCGCGGCCGATTTGGAGGAGGGTCAGGCTGTCAGCCGGAAGATCGAGCGTGGTGGCGGCGGTGGCATTGTTGAGACGGACGGAAGAGCCTTCGGCGGTGAGGGTGAAGCCGGTGGGTTTGGCTTCGAGGAGGCAGCCGGCTTCACCGGGCTGGAGGCTTTGGGGAATCCAGGCGGCTTTGTCGGAGTGGCCGAGGTGACAGGGAAACTGGGTGAGTTCGGTGCATTGACCGCGAATGCAGTCGAGGAGCACGAGGCGGGGGCGCCCAAAGCTTTTTTTGGCGAAGGCAAAGAGGTTGGGTAACGGGGAGGACATTTACAGAAAGACGGCGGAAAGGACGGGGTGCCGTAAATAATAACGACGGGATGGCCATTGTTCCCTGAAAGAAGGAGACTTGCCAATCCTGAAAAAGAGGTTCTTTGGGTGGCGGGGGGGATGGGAGGTCAATTACTCCCTATCTTATTGTTTTGCAGTAGCTTGAGGTGGTGGTGATGCGGGTAGGAAGGTTAATTTTGAGGGCTTTTTGACGATTCTGGAGTTGCAAAATGGGTAAAGCGGTGATACTCCTATTGAACAAAAGAGTTGTTGAAGTCGTCTCTTAATCAAAGACTTCTGAAGCAACCCTTCGGTGACATTACCCCCATTCGTGGAATAACATACCCTTATCGAAACTCTTAAATAAAACGGAACTTGCGGGCCTTTGACGCGGTTTCACATAAGATTGGCGCTCCGGCTGGGAAACCAGCCCCGCTCACCCAATACCTTCCATGAGCTGCAAAGACATATCCGCCGACAAGCTTTTGCTGGAACGTTTTCGCCAGGGCGATGACCGGGCGTTTGACGACATTGTGCATCTTTACCGGGAGCGGATTTTCCGGCGGGTGTTCGGGATGTTGAAGAACCACGAGGACGCGGAGGAAGTGACGCAGGACACGTTTTTGCGGGCGCGGCGGGGACTGGAATCGTTTCGCGGGGACGCGGCGTTTTCGACATGGCTTTACCAGATTGCGACGAACCTGGCGCACAACCGGTATTGGTTTTGGTGGCGGCGCCGGCGGCACGCATCGGTGTCATTGGATGCGGCAGTGAGCCCGGGCACGGAAATGACGCTGGCGGAGGTTTTGCCGGATGAGGCGCAGGATCCGGGCGAGGATGCGGTCACGCAGGAATTGGTGGAGCGGGTGCAGGCGGCGATGGAGAAGCTGAGCCCGGCGCACCGGGACATCCTGACGTTGCGCAACGTGCAGAATTTGTCTTACGAAGAAATAGCCGCCCGACTGGATTTGAGCCTGGGCACGGTCAAGAGCCGCATAGCGCGGGCTCGCGATGTGCTGAAGGAAATCCTGGGCGACCACGCCGCATGACGGAGGAACGATTCGAGGACCTTGTCAATCTCTACCTGGACAATGAGATTGGCCGGCACGAGTTGGAGGAGTTGAAGCGCGTAATCAAGGAGAACATTGCGCGGCGGAAGCAATTTGAGCGGGCGTGCCAACTGCACCAGGCGGCGCGCAAGGCGCTGGTGAGCCGGGGGGACGGGGCGAGGACGACTCCGATACCCACGACGCCAACGCCGGAAGGACGGAGTTCATCCGGAGGGAGCAGCCGGTCGTCCGGGCGCAAGGCATTGACTTTGGAACAGATGCAGGAACGGGCGCGGTTGAATGCGACGGTGCCGGTGCTGGCGGAACGGCAGGCGGCGCAAGGGGTGGCGGCGACGGTGAATGTGAGTGAAGTGAGCAAAGGGCGGCGGCGGAGCCATTCGCGGTCGAGTTTTTCGACGTCAAAGACGATCAATTTTCAGGGCAAGCTGTTGTTGGCGGGATTCGTCGTGGCGATGGGCGCAGTATTTTTATATTTTGCACCGGGCCGGAGCGGGGATCAGGAAGGCGGTTATAGCCCGGACGTGCCGGAATTTCCGGTAACGGGGCCGGGGACGAAGGCGGGTGGTCCGGGGAACATGGCCAACGCAGCGGAGGGGGTGGATGGGCAGATGGTGACGGCGGACGACTGGATCAAAGCACGGCTGATGGCGACGGCGATGACGGGCAATTCAGTAACGGGGCCGATGGTGGAGAAACTGCTGGAGGCGCAGGCGGCCGCAGGCGGCCCCCCGGTCGTGAATGGCACGCAGCAATTTTCCTACAGTTTTACGCAGCGAATCTATGTGCAGAGTGACAAGATCAATGTGCCGCCGGTGGGCGAGGAGTTGCAAAAGACGCTGGGGGGCAAGCCGGCGAACGCAATGACGGGGCCCGCACCGGGGCCGATGACACCGCCGGGGGAGATACCGGAAGCGACGTCGCGGACGACGACCTCGACGATAACCATAATCGTGCCAATGGGCGGCCCGGTTACGCCCTTGAATAGTGCGAAGGGAAATGACACGTTGGGGAACGATTTGCAGCCATGAGAACTTTTTCCACAAGCGAACCCGGGAGCATGGGCCGATGAAACGACTACTCGTTTGCGTGGATGGCTCGGCTTACAGCCAGGTGTGCAGCCGGTATGCGGCGTGGTTTGCACAGCGGGCGGGGTATGCGGTGGAGGGGGTGTATGTGTCCGATGTGTGGCAATACGAGACTTCGTTTTTGTCGGACTTGAGCGGGAGCATGGGGATACAGCCGTATGAGGCGATGCTGTCGCAGCTTGAGGCAGTGGAGGAGCAAAAGTCCAAGGCGCTGGAGACGGCGCAGCGGGCGTTGCTCGAGCAGGAAGGCTACCGCGGGACGTTTAAATTTCACCACCGGACGGGGAGCGTGGTGGCGACGCTGAGTGAATTTGAGGAAGGGCCCAACGGGGTGGCGTTGCTGATGATGGGGAAGCGGGGCGAGAACGCGAATTTGGAAACGGAGCATTTGGGGGCGACGATGGAGCGGCTGGTGCGGGCGAGCACGCAGCCGTGCGTGGTCACTTCACGGGCCTACGCGGCGCCGCAGCGGGCGTTACTGGCGTATGACGGGAGCCCGAGCGCGAACAAGGCGTTGCACTGGCTCGTGCAGGCCAACGGATTCAAGGACCTGGCGCTGCATCTGGTGACGGTGGCGAGGGAGACGGACGAGAAGGCGGGCGCGCGGTTGCAGGAAGGCGAGGGCATTTTGCGGGCGGCAGGATGGAAGCCGGTCTGCCAGGTGTTGAGCGGGGAGCCGGGCGATGCGATTGCGGGCTACGTGACACAGCAGGGGGTGGATTTTTTGATCATGGGGGCCTATGGGCACAGCGCGATGCGGCGGCTAATCATCGGGAGCACGACGACGGACTTGATCCGGCGGTGCCATGTGCCGGTGATGTTGTTCCGGTAAGCGTAGCCCGGTGTTGCTGAAGCGACGGAGGGCGAATGGCCGGCGCGACTAGTGGCTGGGGAGGAATTTGAGGACGTAATAGGCGACGGGGGCGGCGAGCAGGAGGCTGTCCACCAGGTCGAGGGCGCCGCCGATGCCGGGGATGCAGTTGCCGGAGTCCTTGACTTGGGCGAGGCGTTTGAGGGCGGATTCGGAGAGGTCGGAAAGGATGGCGGCGACGGCGATGGGGAGGGCGAGGAGGGCGGCTTTGCCGGGAGCGAACCAGGAGGGCAAATAGGCGGGCGCATATTTTGCGCCGAGCGCGGCGATGCCGGCGGCGAAGACCAAGCCGCCAAAAACCCCGGCCCAGGTTTTGCCGGGGCTGATGGAGGGCGCGAGTTTCGCGCGGCCCAGGGCGGAACCGACGACATAGCCGCCGACGTCGGTGAACTTGGCGACGGCAATAATCCAGACGATGAGACCCATGCCTTCGCCGTCGAGACAGGAACCGCCGAAGTCGCGCAAAATAATTCCATAATATTTCATCATATCCGGAATGTAGATGATGGCGAAGACGGAGCCGAGGAGGCGGGGAAAGGCGGCGGGGTTTTTGGGGAGCAGCAACATGCCGACGGCGAGGGCGATCCAGGCGGGGAGCCAGCCGAGGTTGCCGGGGGTGGAGCTGAAGGTGACGCCGAGCATCAAGATGGCGCCGAGGACGAGGGAGACGCCGTTCCAGGGGGCGTAGCCGCATTTTTTGAGGAGGACGTGGGTTTCGTATTGGGCGAGGACGGCAAGGGCGGTGAGCACGAGCATGCCGGCCAGAACGTTCCCAAAATACAGGACGGCAAAAACGAGGGCCCAAAGAACGATGGTGCTGAGAATGCGCCTGATCACTGGGGTATGACGGCTTCGGGGATAGGTGGGCGGACTTGTTCACCGGTCTGGCCAAAGCGGCGTTCGCGGCGCTTGTAGGCGTCGAGGGCTTCGACCAGATGGGAGCGACTGAAATCGGGCCAGTAAACAGGGGTGAAATACATTTCGGCGTAAGCGGCTTGCAACAATAAAAAGTTGCTCAAACGGCTTTCGCCGGAGGTGCGGATGATTAGGTCGGGGTCGGGGAGGCCGTCGGTGGAGAGGTAGCGGGCGAAGCGGGGCCAGTCGAGGGCTTCGGGGTCTTCGCGGCCGGCGCGGACGGCTTCGGCGTAGGCGCGGGCGGCTTCGAGGGTTTCCTGGCGGGAGCCGTAATTGAGGGCGAGAACGAGGGTGCGTTCGGTGAAGGCGGCGGTGCGCTGGATGGCGCGTTCGAGGCAGGCGCGGGGGCGCTCGGGGAGCATGTCGGGGCGGCCAATGGCACGGAGGCGGACTTGGTTTTCGACGAGTTCGCGGGTGTATCTTTCGAGGAAGATCTCGAGGAGGGACATCAAGGCGCCGACTTCGTCGGCGGGGCGGCGCCAGTTTTCGGCGGAGAAGGCGTAGAGGGTGAGGTAGGGGAGGCCGAGTTCGCGGGCGACTTCAACGATGCGGCGGACGTTTTCGACGCCCTGGCGGTGGCCTTCGATGCGGGGGAGGCCGCGCTGGCGGGCCCAGCGGCCATTGCCATCCATGATGATGGCAACGTGCCGGGGGTTGGGGGGTGAATCTGGGACGTGGTCAGACACGAGAACGAACGTGGCGGGCCGGGCTGGGGCGAGTTGGCCGCCGCCGACTTTGCAAGGTAGAGCGGGGTGGTGAAAAAGCAACCGCAAAGGCCCGATGGGAAAAACGCGGGTTGGTGAGCGCAGCGAGACGGGCTCCGGCCGTCGGCGGAACGAGCCCAAACGGTTTGACCCATGCCGGGGGTTGGTTTAGGGTATGGGCATGAATTGGATTATGCCGGGGCGCTGGTGGACGCGGGTGTGGCTGACGGGCGCGGCCCTGGTGTGGGCAGCCGGGCCGGCGCAGGGACAGGTGAAGTGGACGACACGGGCCTCGCCGATCAACAGCGCGTTGCACGGGGTAAGTTTTGGGGGCGGGACATTTGTGGCGGTGGCGGCGGACGGGACGGTGGCGGTGTCCAAGAACAACGGGGTGCAATGGAAGGAGATCAACCCCGGATTAAGCACTAACCTGACATGCGTGGCGTATG